>NZ_JBFUMO010000125.1:0-12617 GCF_054049355.1 Roseateles sp. P5_E11
GGGCATAAGACGGCTAACGAATAGCGTTTATCCGCCGACCAGGCGAGGTTGGAAGAAGTGTCGGCATAGCGGCGGCGGATAAACCTGTTGGACTGAACCGCCCACCGTACGGCGGCGTCAGGCGGCGATATGGGGAATGTAAGTTTCAAATCCCCCGCCGGACCAGTGCGGATTCACCCGGGTGAACGAGCCGCCCCTGCTCGGCCCGCCGCATGGCTCGCACGAAGCGATGGCGGTTCGCTCGGCCCGCAGTGAGCAGGGCCGTCTTCGCCGCTGGGCGCGCTAGATGCGCTGACCCGGCTGGAGATGCACCGCCTCATCGAGCAGCTCTGGCGCCATCACGGCTTCACGGCCCTGCTCGTCACCCACGATGTCGCCGAGGCCGTGGCCCTGGCCRACCGCGTGCTGCTGATAGACCGTGGCGGCATCGCGCTGGATGCAACCGTCTCGCTGCCACGGCCGCGCTCGCGCACGGCGGCAGGGTTTGCGGAGCTGGAGGAGCGGGTGCTGCGGCAGATCGTCGGCAACCCGGCCTTGGCTTAGCTGTCAGGGACTGAGCGAGTGGTGCTGGCTTAGCCGCCCGCAGAGCAAGGCCGCGAGCCGCGCAGCACGTTGTACGGATTCACCGGCGCACCGCGCCACCAGCGTGGCTTCGGCTCGAGCTTGAAGATCGCCAGGTGCAGGTGCGGTGCACCGGCCGGCGAATTGCCGGTCAGGCCCACGTAGCCGACCAACTGGCAACGGCGCAGCGACTGGCCTTCCACCAAGCCCGGCGCGTAGCCGTCGAGGTGGGCGTAGTAGTAGGYGTAGCGCGACGCGGGGTCGAACTGGTAAACCGTGAGGCCGCCGCRCTGGCTGGTGAACAGCTTGGCCACCACGCCGTCCTCCACCGCCAGCACCGGCGTGCGCATCGGGGCCGGGATGTCCAGTGCCTCATGGGCACCTTTCGTGCGGCCGTCGCCGAAGGTATCCGTCAGGGTGGCAGCCCACACGCCAGGTAGCGGAATGGACAAATCGCGGCCCTGCAGGTCGGCGATGTCGGCAGGCGTGACGGCGACGTCCACCGGGCCTGACGCGGGTGTGACCGCCGTTGCAGGCCAGGACGAAGGCACCGCGGGTGTCTCGACCCGCACCGCCGGCGCGGTCACCTGAGGTTGGACTGGCGGCGGCACTGGCGCGCGGCGCTCGCTGCAAGCGCTGGCGCAGGCCAGCAGCAAGGCCATTGCCGCGTGGGACGCGCCGTGGCGAGGCGGTAGGAGTGCCATTGCGTGCAACCTGCCTTGCAGCCGAAGTCAGGGCCGAATGTCGACCTCGAAGCCCGGTTTCACGAGCTTGGCCAGACGTTGCGCGTCCCAGTTCGTCATGTGGATGCAGCCGTTGGTTTCCTCACGGCCCAACTGCGCGGGGTTGGGCGTGCCGTGGATGCCCCAGTGCGGCTTGCTCAGCCCCAGCCACGTGTTACCGACGGGATTGTTGGGGCCCGGCGCGACCTCGGCCTTCTGCGCGTCCTTGGGGGCGTTTTTCAGCAGCGCCGGGTTGTATGTGAAGGTCGGGTTCGGCACCTCGCTGACGATCTTCAGCACGCCCAGCGGCAACGGGTCCTGCGGCCCGCCGATGCTGATCGGGAACGCCCCCAGCACCTTGCGATCGGYGCCGAGCACCCACAAGGTCTTGGCCCTCTTCTCGATCTCGATCCTGACCGCCGCGCCGCCGACCGGCGGACGCGCGGAGACGTCGGGCACGATCAACTCGTCGCCTGCCTTGAAATCCTTCGCCCGGCCACGATTGAGCGACGCAAGCATCGACTCGCTGAGATGGAAGCGCTCCGCCAGCGCCTCGCCGATGGTTTCGTAGTCCAGCGACCTCAGCTTGGCGCGCTCGGCCATGTCGGCGGGTGTGCGGGTGTAGGGGCCGGCCACGTCCTTGTCGGTGATGGTGTAGGTCGTGAACGCACCGCCCGTATCGCCCTGTTCCAGCGCCTTTGCGGTGGCCGCGTCGAGCCGGCCGGTGGCTTTCAGACCCCTGGCTCGCTGAAACGCGATCAGCGCGCGTTGCAGGTTTCGCCCCTGGTGGCCATCGATCTCGCCCGGTGAGAACCACGCCCGATCCAGAAGCACCTGGGCGCGGGCGACCGCGTGGGCACCCACCGCGTGACCGTGTCCAGGCACCAGCGACGCAGCGTTGAACGCCTCCAGCGTCTGCGGTGCCGCCGACGAGGTGGCGCGGGCGCGGTGCGTGGCGGCAACGCCCGGCGACGCGACGCAGGCGCAACACAGCAGCGCGGCGGCCATCTTCAGCGGTGAAAGTGACAAGGTCGGCATGGCGGGCTCACGAGGTGGGTCGATTCACCGCACCGTACCGAGGTCACCGCGCCGCACGTGTAGGCCGATGCCTGGAACCACTACCAATAATTGACGATGTGAACCGCCGCCCGCGAGGCTGGATGACCGCTGCGCGCCCTACATCGGGCATCGAAGGAGCGGCGAAGTCCGATGAGTCGATGACTGCTTCATGCCGCGCACCCTGAACCTGGCCCTTTGACGCGAGCGACGGCAACCGCTGCAGCACCGACGGCGGATTCAGGCTGATTGCCGCCGTTCGCCGCAAAGCTTGCCGACCGGCAGATGGAGCGACTCAAAGCGAAAGACGCAGATGAACCGATTCCAAACGTCAGAACCGGTAGCAGTGCCCCGGCTGAGAGTCGCCACCATTGACCTGCACACCATGGGCCGCAACAGTCGCGCCGGGATAGGCGCCGTTCTGACAGGCGATCAGCGCATCACGACTGCCTTCGACGCCCCGCTCGACTATGGATTTTCGCGGCTCAAGACGTAGTCCGCGATGTTCGGATGCCGCTGGGGCGTCGCTTGGTTTGGTGGTCGCGAACGCCCGAGCAGGAGAGCGGGGCAGCTTGAGGTTTAAGGGTACCGGGCCGGCGCCAGCGGCGTCATCGCCGGGCGCCGCGATGCAGTAAAGAGGTGCGACCAGCGCGACCAGCAGCATCGCTGAGCTGCGTACACCAGACAGCGAACCGGACAAGCGGCCTGCGAAGGGTAGAAACAACTGCTTTGAAGACGCAACGCCTAGCATGTTGGGATTGTGGCCAGTGTCCGATCCATCCGCGAGCCATGCTGTTGACCTTGCCGCCACGAACCGTAGCCAGACTGTCCGCGGAAGGTGAAAAGAGCCAACGGAGACAAACGGTTCGCGCTCTACGATTTTGGATAGGTCGCAAGTGCGCGTTCCTACCTTCGTCGGTTCATAGCCCTGGAGCCTGAATGTTCTCTCGCCAAACACTTCTCGTTCTGTTGAGCGCCGCAGCGTTCACCGGAATTGCGCATGGTGCGCCATGCAAGACGACTGTCGATATTCCCCAGCGCCTGCGTGACAGCTCTCTGCTCCTATTGGGCGAACTGCACGGCACGCGCCAGATACCGGATTTCGTAAGCGCCTATGTCTGCAACTTGGCTGCTCAGGCGAGAAGCGTGGCGCTCGCGCTCGAATGGCCAGAGGAAAACCAAGCGGCAATCGACGCTTTCCTTGATAGCGACGGCCGGGGCGGTGCACGCAAGGCGTTGCTCGGTTCCCGCGATTGGTCAAAGCCCGCGCATGAACAGGATGGGCGTACCAGCATGGCCATGCTTGTGCTGCTCGATGAGGTGCGGCAGCACAACAAAGCCACGCCGACTCGCAAGATCACAGTCCGCGCGATCGACGGGGACGACCTAACGATGAGCCGCAACGTCCGTGCGCTGACCGCTACGGGGCTTTTCTCTCACGTCGTCGTGCTGACGGGAGACCTCCACACCAGTTTGGTCAAAGGCAACATGTTCGATCCGGCCATGGAGCCCATGGGCTTTCTGCTACGTGACCTCCACCCGATTTCCCTCGTGGCGGAGTACGACCAAGGGACGGCCTGGAACTGCGCCGCCAGCCAGTGTGAGCCGCATGTAGTGCTATCCATGCCGACGCAGCGAGGCGCGCGGTATTCAATTTCGTTGCGGCCACCGAAAGATCGGCTCGGCTACGACGGCAGCTTCTACGTGGGGAGGATCGACGCTTCGCCTCCGGCCGTTTTGCCCACCGCCGCGAACGATTGAGTTGAATGGCTTGCAAGAACGGCCGTCGCCCTTTCTCGCGCTCGGGCTGAGCGGCGGCAATCGCATGCCGGCACGACCGTCTCCGTCGCGCCCGGTGCTCGGACCAGGCAACATGGCACCATCGAGGCCGGGCAGGTCAACGTGGGGACGTCCATCAAATGATTTGGATGAGAGCCGCCGCTGACCGGCGGGTCAGACGTCGATCGTTGCTGGTCAAGCCTGGCCTGTGACTATGTTTTGGTTCAAATGGATTAAGTGACATTGAAGCAAGCGCTGATTTCATTCGTGCTCGTGCTGACGGCTGCAACCCAAGTTGTTGCCGAAGGCTCCGCGGCGGCTTTCCCGCAGATGCTGAAGCCGGAGGCACAGCAGGCCAAGTCGGCCCATCTGGCTGCGGACCTGCTGTCTCGCTACCACTACCGACCCCTCTCGCTCGACGACGCGTTGTCGGCCAGGATCTTCGACCAGTATTTAAAGGCGCTCGATCCGGAGAAACTGTACTTCCTGCAGTCCGACATCGATCGCCTGTCAGGCGACCGCATCTTGCTCGACGACGCGATCCTGGCTGAGGACCTGCGGGTGCCGTTCGAGGTCTTCAACCTGTACGAACGCCGGGTGGCTGAGCGGCTGACCTATGGCCGCACCTTGCTCAAGAAGGGGTTCGATTTCGGGCAAGACGAATCTTTGACGGTCGAGCGCAAGGATCAGCCTTGGCCTGCGACCGAGGCAGAGTCCCAAGACCTCTGGCGCAAGCGCGTCAAGAACGAGTGGTTGCGGCTCAAGCTTGCCGGCAGGGACGACCCGGCCATCGTGAAGATTCTCGACAAGCGCTACGAAAGCGCATCGAAGAACCTGGGCAAGATCACAAGCGCCGACGCCTTCCAGGCCTTCATGAATGCCTACACGATGGCGATCGACCCACACACGAACTACCTGGGACCGCGCGCCGCGGAAAACTTCGGCATCTCCATGCGACTGTCCCTGGTGGGCATCGGCGCGCTTCTGACGCAGATCGACGACTACGCCACCGTCCGGGAGCTGGTGCCAGGAGGGCCCGCGAGCCTGTCGGGCCAGTTGAAGGTCGGCGACCGTATCGTGGGCGTCGCGCAAGGCGCGACCGGCGCCATGGAGGATGTCGTCGGCAGGCGCCTTGACGACACGGTGGCGTTGATCCGGGGCATGAAGGGTTCGACGGTTCGGCTGGACGTCCTGCCGGCCGACAGCGGGCCCGATGCGCCGAACAGGACCGTCGTACTGGTCCGCAACACCATCACAGTGCAGGACAGCGCCGCCAGGGCCAAGATCTATTCCGTCACGACGGGCGCAGGCAAGCGCCTGGTCGGCGTAATCACCCTGCCCTCGTTCTACGAGGATACCGACGCACTCAGAAAGGGCGACAAGGACTACCGCGGCGCAGCGAACGACGTGGGCAAGCTGCTGTTCGACATGAAGGCCCAGAAAGTAGATGGCGTGTTGATCGACTTGCGCAATGACGGCGGCGGGTCGCTGCGCCAGGCGGTGAACCTGACGGGCATGTTCGTTGGCAAGTTGCCGGTCGTTCAGACCCGAGATGCAAGAGGCAACATCACTGTCGAGAAGAACGCCGAGGCTGGTTTGGCATGGAGCGGGCCGCTGGGCGTCCTGATCAACAGGGGCTCGGCTTCGGCGTCAGAAATCTTCGCCGCGGCGATCCAAGATTACGGTCGCGGCGTGATCATCGGCGAGGGCAGCTTCGGCAAGGGCACCGTCCAGACCCTCGCCAACCTCGACCAGATCGCCAAGAACGCAGCGCCGACGTACGGTGAACTGAAGTTCACCATCGCTCAGTTTTTTCGGGTGAATGGCGGGACGACCCAACTCCGTGGCGTGACGCCAGACATCCTCTTTCCGCAAACCAGCGACGACACCGAGTTCGGAGAGTCGAGCTACGTCAATGCCCTGCCGTGGACCAACATTCGAGCCGTCGACTACTCGCCTGTGGGTGACGTCAAAACGCAGTTGCCCCGCCTGTTGGCTTGGCACGCAGCCCGCGTCGAGCACGCCCTTGACTTCCAGAACCTGCTGCAGGATGTGGCCAAGGCACAGGAGCGTCGCAAGAACAACGTGATTTCGCTCAGTGAATCAGTTCGACGCAAAGAACGTGCTGCCTCGGAGAAGCGCCTGGCTGCCCAGCTGGGTGAAGCGGGAAGGGGCGCGAGCGGCACGCTGGTCGACGACGGCTTGCAGTTCAACGAACGCCAGCTGGACAAGGATCTCGCCGCTGAAAAAACCCGGAAGACCATCAACGATGCGCTTCTTGACGAGGCTGTCAGTATCCTTTCCGACAGCGCGGCATTGAAGGAAGGCCAGACCCAAACAGCGGCGAGCGCTCTACCGATCCGTCCCCAGGTGGTCATGACCTTGCCGAACGTTTCCTCTGAGAAATAGCCGTTGGTGGCCGAGACCTGACCTGGAGGCGGCCACGTCGAGCGGCGCGCACATTGCCGGACTCGGTGCGGATCTTCACCCAAATGCGCACGACCCCCATCAGGTTGCCTCAAGGGTTCTCGCCCGACATCTCCATGATCAGTCGCGTCACGAGGTACAGCCGTGGCGCGATGGAGCGGATGTCGACGTACTCGGCATCGTTGGAGTGGGCGCCGAAGCCCGTGAGACCCAGGCCTTCGATCACCGCCCCTCGGGCCTGTATCGCCGCGAAGGAGGCGTCCGTGCCGCCACCCGTGGCCACCTCCGCCACCTGCATGGGCAGGCCCAGCTCCGCGTAGATGGCCTGGGCACGCTTGGCCAGTGCGCGCGAGGCCTCGGTGGCCTCCAGCGGCGGGCGGCGCACTTCGAACTTGAGCTGCACCTTGGCATCGGCCAGCCGCCGCTGCTGCACGCGGCGCTGCAGCTCCTTCTCCAGGCGGTCGAAGTCCGCCACACGCAAGGCGCGCGCATCGGCCTGGGCCGTGGCCTGGGCCGGGATCACGTTGCGGTTGGTGCCCGCCTGGGCCATCGTCCAGTTCAGCTTCAGGCCCGTGGCCGGCTCCGACAAGTCCTGCATCTGCAGCAGTTGATGAGCCAGTTCCGTCAACGCATTGATGCCACCCTCCGGCCTTGCGCCGGCGTGCGAGGAGCGGCCTTCCACGCTCAGATAGGCCGAGCCGATGCCGCTGGTCGCCAGGCGCACACCGCCCTGCACGCCGGCGCCCTCGAAGGACAGCGTCATGTCCTGGTCGGCCGCGGTGCGCGTGATGGTCGCGCGCGAGCCCGGTGAGCTGATCTCCTCGTCGCCGTTGATCAATACGGTCAGCGTGCCGTAGTCGTCAATGCCCGCCTTCTGCAACAGCGCGATCACATGCAGGATGGTGGCCACGCCCTGCTTGTCGTCCGCGATGGCGAGGCCGTAGGCGCGTTCGCCCTCGATGCGAAAGGGCTGGTCCTTCAGCATGCCCTTCAGGTAGACGGTGTCCATGTGGGCGATGAGCAGCAGCTTCTTGCTGCCCCGCCCCTTGAACTGCGCCTTCACCATCTGGCCCTGGCGCTCCGGCGTGTCCTCCATGCGGTAGACCTCCGTGGGTTCGATCATCGACACCTCGCCGCCCAGGGCCTTGAGCTTCCCGGCGATCAGCCCGGCCACCGAGGCCAGGCCGTCCAGGTCCTTGCTGCCGGACTCGATCTCGACCAGCGCTCGCAAGGTCTCCAGCAGCGCCGGCTGCTCCTGCTTCGCCAGGTCCTGCAGTTGCTGGGGCGTGGGTGCCGCCTGGGCCAGGGAAGCCGCCAGCAACGCGGCGGCGGCGATCAATGTACGAAGTTGCATATCGAGGACGTGGAGCTGGGACCGAGCGGACTGTGCCAGCGACCTTTCACAACGCCCATCGACAAGTTTTCCCCACTCTATGCAGTGATGTAATAGGTGGATGCGCTTTCGCTCGCCGTCGCTGGCCGAACTCCATGCTTTCGTCGCGGTGGCCGAGCTGGGCAGCTTCTCCGCCGCCTCGCAGCTGTTGTCCGTCACCCAGGGCGCAGTCAGCCGGGCGGTGCAGCGGCTCGAGTCGGAGCTGGGCCTGGCGCTGTTGGCGCGCGGCGGCGCCCAGGTCACCCCGACGCCCGAGGGCGCCAGCTACCTTGCCCGCATCAAGCCCGCCCTGGACATGCTGGAACGGGCCGTTCCCTTGCACGCGGCGCCTGCCGGCCCGTCACTGCGCATGGCGCCCGTGCCGTCGCTGTACGCGCGCTGGCTGGTGCCGCGGCTGCCGGCGTTGCAAGCGCAACATCCGCAGCTCAAGCTCGAGTTCCGCCGCTGGCGCCACGACGACCGCTTCGAGCGCGACGACRTCGACTGCTGGATCAACCCCAAGCCGAGCGCACACAGCCGCTGGCCCGAAGGCGTCGTCGCGCAATACCTGCTCGGGCGCGAACTGGTCCCCGTGTGCCGCCCGGCGCGCGCTGCCCGGCTGACCCGGCCGCAAGACGTGCTGCAGCACCCGCTGCTGCACCACAGCGCCCATCCCGCCGACTGGGCGCTCTGGCTCAAGGCCCAGAGCGTGCAGGCGAGCCAGCCCCAACTGGCCTCGGGCTTCGACCTGGCCGCTGCACTGATCGAGGCCGTCGTTGCCGACATGGGCATCGCGGTCGTGCAGCTTTGCCTCATCGAAAGGGAGCTGGCCGCTGGGCAGCTCGTCGTGCCGTTCAGCGGCTGGGTGTCGTCGGGGCGCGGCTTCTACCTCTGCCGGCGGGCCGACCAAGAAGGTTCGTCCGAGCTCCATGCATTCGCGCAATGGGCGGTGGCCGAGAGCCGGCGCTGGCGGCGCGAGGCCCTGGCCGCGCTCGACTGACGGTCAATACACGAGCGAGAAGGTGACGTAACCCTCGTCCCGCGGCGGTCCATCAATGACTGCGCTCCTGCATCACGGCGCGGTTCTTCCCGCCTCGCTTGGCCTCGTAGAGTGCCTTGTCCGCGGCTTCGATGAGTTCAAGGGATGAGCCACCGCGCTGCGGGATCATCGAGGCGCCGCCGATGCACACCGTGAGGTGCCGGGCCGGCGCCGAATCGCCCTGCGCCAGTTCAAGGTCCTGCACGGCCAGGCGCAGTTTTTCGGCCATGAAACTGGCCCCGGCCGCCGGCGTGGTCGTCATGACCAGCGCGAACTCCTCGCCACCGTAGCGCGCCACGAGATCGGTCGAGCGGTTGGCATTCAGGTGCAAGGTGCCTGCCACCTTCTGCAAGGCCTCGTCGCCGGCCGGGTGGCCGTAGGTGTCGTTGTACTGCTTGAAATCATCGATATCGACCATCAGCACGGAGAGCGTGCTCTGGTCGCGCAGCGCCCGGCTCCATTCCATCTGGATGTGCTCGTTGAACCGGCGCCGGTTGCTGATCTCGGTGAGCCCGTCCACGTAGGTCAACCGCTGCAGCTCGATGTTCAACTCCGTCAGCTGCTGCTGGCTCTCGCGCAGGGCCCGGTACGCCTCGTCGCGCTGCAGCTGGATCGAATACCCCCTGGAGTGGTAGCGGATGCGCGCCACCAGCTCGACCTGGCTCGGCAGCTTGACGAGATAGTCGTTGGCACCGGCCTCGAACGCTTCGCTTTTCACCGCCGGGTCCTCGGTGGTCGACAGCACCACGATCGGGATGTCCATGGTGGCCGCGTTGGCGCGGTAGCGGCGAACCAGCGTCAGGCCGTCGATGCCGGGCATGACCAGGTCCTGCAGGATCACCGTCGGCCCGATCTGCTCGGCCAAGGCGATCGCCTTCCCGGGATCGGCGCAGTAGTGGAAATCGATGTCCGCGTGGCTCAGCAGCGCGCGGCGCACGGCCTCGCCGATCATCGCCTGGTCGTCGACCAGCAGCACCATGACGGGACGGCGCCTGGCCGCCGATGGCTTCGGGAGGTCGAGGCTCTTCATATCAAGGTCGATCATCATGGCCTCCTGGTTCTGGTTGCATGCAAAGCGCAGCGCGCAGCCGCGGTGCGATCGCGTCGATGGGCAGGACGTCCACCGCAGCGTCCAGCGCCACGGCGGCCCTCGGCATGCCGTAGACGGCGCAACTCGCCTGGTCCTGCGCGATGGTGTGGTGCCCCTGGTCGCGCAGCGCCTTCAAACCGAGTGCGCCGTCGCGTCCCATGCCGGTCAACAGCACGCCGACGACGCCGCCCCGCCACAGCGCACAGGCGCTGTGGAAGAACACGTCGACCGAGGGACGGTAGACGTACTCCCGCGGGATCGGCGTGTACGCCAGGCACCCGCCCGCCACAAGCCGCAGATGGTCGTTGGTGGCGGCGAGCAGCACCACGCCCGCGGTGGGCCGGTCGCCTTCCGCGGCCACCCGCACAGGCAGCGTCGAATGCTGCCCGAGCCACTGAGCCATGCCGGCGGCGAACTGCTCGTCCACATGCTGCACGATGACGACGGCACCCGGGAAATCTGCCGGCAGGCCGTGCAGCAAGGTGGCCAGCGCCGCAGGGCCGCCCGCCGAGGCGCCGATGGCGATCAAGGGCTGCGGGCAGCTCTTGCGCAACCTCGCAGCGGACCGGGCGGCGTCGACCCGGGCCGGGGCGCTGTCGCCGATCAGCTTGCCGATGATCTCGATCTTCGCCAGCAGCGGTGCGGCGCCTGCGTGCGGGTCGGTGCCGGCCAGCGTCGGCGTGTCGACGACGTCGAGCGCGCCGTGGCCCATCGCGTCGAAGACGCGGGCGGTGTTGGCACCCATGTTGGAGGTGACAAGCAGGATGGCGCACGGCGTCTGCGCCATGATGCGCCGTGTCGCCTCGACCCCGTCGACCACCGGCATCAGCAGGTCCATCAGCACGAGGTCGGGCCGCTGTTCAGCGCAGCGCTGCACCGCCTGCGCGCCGTTCTCGGCCACCCAGATGACGCGGTGTTCCGGCTTCAGCGCCAGCACGCGCCGCAAGGCCTCCACGGCCAGCGGCAGGTCGTTGACGATGGCGATCTTCATGTGACGACCGCCTCGCCGATCAGGTCCACGGCCGCCTGCAGCAGCGTCTCGTCCTGAAAGCTGCCCTTGGTCAGGTAGTGGTTGGCCCCGGCTTCCAACCCGCGCCGGCGATCCTCGTCGCGATCCTTGTACGACATGATCATCACCGGCAGCGACTTCAGGTTCGGATCCTTCCTGACCAGCGTGACCAGCTCGATGCCGTCCATGCGCGGCATGTCGATGTCGGTCACCAGCAGGTCGAAGTGGCCGGTGCGCACCGCATTCCAGCCATCCATGCCGTCGACGGCCACCTCGACGTCGAAGCCGTGCTGGGCCAGCAGCTTGCGTTCGAGTTCACGCACCGTCAGCGAGTCGTCGACCACCAGCACGCGCTTGCGCTTGCTCGCCCCGGCGGCGCCGGTGCCTGGCCGCACCTGGCTCAGCTGGCCGGAGGCAATCAACTTCTGCACCGAGCGGATCATGTCCTCGATGTCGATGATGAGCACCGGCGACCCGTCTTCCATCAGCGCGCCGGCGCTGACGTCCTTGACCTTGCCCAGGCGCGGGTCGAGCGCCTGCACCACCAGCTCGCATTCGCCGAGGAAACGGTCCACCACCAAGCCGTAGATGTCCTCGTGGTCGCCGACGACGAGGACCGACAAGTCGCCCGCCAAGGCCTGGGGCGCGTCCACCTGCAGCAACTGGTGCGCAGTGACCAGGCCGACGCGTCGCCCGTCGACTTCGACGTGCTGCCGCCCCTCGAGCAACTCGACCCGCTGTGGCGCGATTTTCAGGGCGCGGAAAATGCGCGCCAGCGGGAAGGCGTACGGCTCGCCGCCGATGTGCACGAGCAGCGTGCGCACTACCGACAGCGTGAGCGGCAATTGCAGCTGGAAGCGCGTGCCCAGGCCCGGCTGCGTCGACACGCGAACGCTGCCGCGCACCTGTTTGACCATGTCCTGCACGACGTCGAGCCCGACGCCCCGCCCGGAGACCTCGGTCACCCGCCGGCTGAGYGTGAAACCCGGCAGGAACAGGAACTCCAGCAGCTCGGACTCCGAGAGCTCGGCCGCGACCTCGGGTTTGGCGTGGCGGCGCTCGACGACGGCGCTGCGCAGTGCGTCCAGGGCGATGCCGCCGCCGTCATCGGACACGGTGATCTGTAACGCCCCGGCACTGTGGCGCGCCTCGAGCCGCACGACGCCTTCCGCGGGTTTGCCCACGGCGTGTCGCTGTCCAGGCAATTCGATGCCATGGTCCAGCGCATTACGCAGCAGGTGGCCCAGCGGCGCATCCAGCTTCTCGAGCACGTCGCGGTCCACCGGCGTCGCGGCACCGACGATTTCGAGCCTGACCTGCTTGCCCAGCGAGCGCCCCAGGTCGCGCAGCATGCGGGGCATGGTTTGAACACCGTCCGCGAATGGCCGCATCCGACAGGCCACCGCCTCGTCGTACAACCGGCGCGACAGGTCGGCCGAGCGCCGCTCGAAAGTTTCCAGATCGGCCAACCCCTGAGCCTGCAACCGGAGGGCTTCCCTGAAGCCACCAGTGCCCCGTCCGGTTTCACATGCGACGCGAGCCGTTGCAGCAGCGGCTTGAGC
>NZ_JBFUMO010000126.1:0-12593 GCF_054049355.1 Roseateles sp. P5_E11
GGACGTCATCGTCGACGATGCCTGCACCGAGCTCGACAAGGTCGTGCCGGTCGACCAGCGCATCCATGTCGAGGTGGTGTGGGAGCCGCCCTGGACGACCGATCGCATGAGCGACCGGGCCAAAGCCTTCATGGGCTGGTAGGGCAGGGGATGCGACGCGCTCCGGGTCTGCTGCCGCGACTGGCCTTCGCGGGCCTCGCGGTGGTGGCTCTGGTGGCCGGCATTGCCAGCGGCCTGGTGCGAGCCGGGGTCGCCGTGCCCGTGGCGAGCGCGGCCGTCGCTACCCATGCCTTCCTGATGATCTGCGCCTTCATGGGCACCGTCATCGGCATCGAGCGCGCCSTGGCCCTGAAGCATCCGGCGGGTTTTGCTGGCCCGCTCGCCTCGGGCGCTGCGGGCCTGGTGATGCTCTCCGGCGCGCCAGGCCTGGCCGCATGGCTGGCCGCGGGCGCGTCGCTGGCCTTTGTCGGCGTGAACCTGGCCGTGGTCAGGCGGCAGCGGGCCGCGCACACGCTGCTGTTGCTCGCCGGCGCAGTAGCCTGGGCGGCCGGCAGCCTGCTGCACGCGCTCGGCCTGATGGCCGGCGCCGTGGTGCCGCTGTGGTTCTGCTTCCTCGTGTTCACCATCGCCGCCGAGCGGCTGGAGATGACGCGGCTGATGCGCCGCCATGCCGGCGCCGGCCCGGCCTTGCTTGCCATCCTGGCCGTGGCTGCCTGTGGCGCGGTGTTGTCCGGCCTTGTCGCGGACGTGGGCGGCCTGCTGTATGGCTTGTCTCTGGCCGCGCTCGCCAGTTGGCTCGCGGTGTTCGACATCGCACGCCGCACGGTCCGCGCCGCGGGGCTGAGCCGCTACATGGCCCTGTGCCTGCTCACCGGCTACTTCTGGCTGGCCGTTGCCGGCCTGGCCTGGGCGGGCACGGCGCTGGGCCTGCCGTGGCGCGACGCCGCTCTGCATGGCCTCGCGCTGGGCTTCGTCTTCAGCATGGTGTTCGGCCATGCCCCGGTCATCCTCCCCGCCGTCGCCCGCGTGAAGCTGGCGTTCGGCTGGCCCTTCTATGTGCCGCTGGCGCTGCTGCATGCGTCGCTGGCCGTGCGTCTCGGCGGCGGCCTGTTCGACGCCCGACTGACGGCCGCAGGTGCCACCGGCAACGCGCTGGCCATCGCTGCATTCGTGCTGACGCTGGCTGGAGCAGCCATCGCCTGGCGAGCTCAACGGAAACCAACACATGATGCCCTTGCTGAGAATCGATGAGCCCCCGCCGGCCGCGCCCGCGGGCTTTGCACTGTTCGCGCTGGGCTTTCGGCCCTTCTACCTGCTGGCCAGCGTGTTTGCCGCGCTGTCCGTGCCGCTGTGGGCGCTGCAGTTCTCGGGTCTGCTGGGCCATGCCTATCTGGCCGGCCCGATCTGGCATGCCCACGAGATGCTGTTCGGCTTCACGCTGGCCGTCATCGTCGGCTTCCTGTTCACGGCCGGCCGCAACTGGACCAACCTGCCCACGCCTACCGGCTGGAAGCTCGCCGCGCTGGCCGCGCTCTGGATCGCCGCCCGCGTGCTGGTGTTGACGCCTTTTGCGCTGGCCGCTGCCGTTGCCAACGTCGCCTTCCCGCTGGCCGCGGCCATCAGCCTGGCCTTGCCTTTCGTGAAGGCTGGCAGCCGGCGCAACTACTTCTTCATCGGCCTGCTCGCGCTGCTGGCGCTCGCCGCCGGCTGCGTGCACCTGGCGCAGTTCGGCGTCGACTTGGTGCCCGGCTGGCTCGGCATCCAGGTGGCGCTGGACGTGGTGCTCTTCATCCTGGCCGTCATGGGCGGGCGCGTCATCCCGATGTTCACGAACAACGGCGTGCCAGGTGCTGGCGCGAGCCGCAACGCATGGGCCGAAAGGGCGGCGCTCGGCGGCGTGCTGGCCCTGCTGGCTGCCGATGTCGGGGGCTTGCACGGCTGGCCGCTGGCTGCTCTCACGACCACCGTCAGCGCGGCTCATGCGTGGCGCTGGGCGTTGTGGCGGCCCTGGCGCACGCTGCGTGCGCCGCTGGTGTGGGTGCTGCACCTGGCCTACCTGTGGGTGCCGGTGCATCTGCTGCTGCGCGCGCTGGCCGAAGCCGGCTGGCTGATGCCGTCGCTGGCCACGCATGCGCTCACCGTGGGCGCCGTCGGCGGCCTCGTCATCGGCATGATGACCCGCACCGCGCGTGGCCACACCGGTCGGCCCTTGAAGGCTGACCGCTTCGAGGTCGCCTGCTATCTGCTGGTTGCCGCCGCGGCCGCCGTGCGCGTGCTTCTGCCTTTGATCGCGCCTGCCCAGATCGTCCACGCGGCCCTGGCCTCGGCGCTGCTGTGGTCGGCGGGCTTTGGCCTGTACGCGGTGCGCTACTGGCCGGTGCTGTCCCGCCCGCGCCTCGACGGCCGACCCGGCTGAAATCAACGAGACCCAACATGAAACTACCCAGCTACTTTGACGAAGTCCCCCGCCTCACGATGCAGGACCCGCTGGCCCGCGTGCTGGGCTGCGCCGAGGACGGCATCCTCGACTACGGCTTCGCCGACGCCGTGCGGCTGACGGGCCATTCCTGCGTGGCCGTCGCGTYGGCCTACTGGCTGACCTGGCTGGCGCTGGAGCAGCTCTACCCGGACGGCCTGCCGCAGCGCGGCGGCATCAAGGTGGAGTTCCGCGACGATGCGCGCTCCGGTGGGACCGGTGTCGTCGCGACGGTGGTGCAGATGCTCACGGGTGCGGCGGGTGGGTCCGGCTTCAAGGGCCTGGGTGGGCGCTTCAGCCGGGCCGGCCTGATCCGCAGCAAGCCCGACCTGGTGCTGGCGCTGCGCTTCACCCGGCTCGACACGCAGGCCGCCGTGGACGTGGGCGTGGACACGACCTCCCTGCCGGGACAGGCGGAACTGGATGTGCTGGTGGCGCTTCTCGCCTCCGGCAAGGCGGCGCCTCAGGACGAGAAAGACCTCGGCGAGCTGTGGCAGGCGCGCGTGCGCTCGCTGCTGCTGGAACGCGGGCGTGATCGCACTGTCTTCATGGTCCGGCCGGTGCATCGTCTGGGCGGCGCGGCCGGCCTTCCCCACAGCCCGGAGGCCGCGGAGGCGTTCGCGTGAGCCGGAGGTTCCCGATCCGGCCGGCGAACCCCGGGCGCATCTGCTGGGGCTGCGACCGCTATTGCTCGACCGATGCGCTGCAATGCGGCAACGGCTCGGTGGCCACGCCGCATCCGAGCGAGCTGTTCGGCGACGACTGGATGAACTGGGGCCTGGACGCCCCTGCGGCCGCGGCCGAACCCGCCGGGCCAGCGGGAACGGTGGCGGAGTGATTCGTCGCCGCGCTTGCGCGAGATCAAGCTCACGCGGGAACGGCCTGCCCAGAATCCGCCGCATGTCCAAAGGCTGGAATCGCGCCCGTCTCGCCACCAAGGTCGGCATCCTCGGAGCCGCCTTGCTGTGCATCGCGCTGGGCTCGATCGGCCTGACGCTGTGGATAGGCTGGCAGCTCGAAGGCGGCGCGGCGGCGGTCAACGAAGCGGGGCGGCTGCGCATGCAGACCTGGCGCCTCGCCCACCAAAGCGTCGGTGCCGGCAGCGATGCCCTGCGCCCGCTCACCCAGGCCTATGACGCCTCCCTGCAGCTGCTGGTGGACGGCGACCCCGCGCGGCCCCTCTTCCTGCCTCGCGATGAGCACACCCTGCAGGCCTGGCGCGGCGTGCGCGAGGGCTGGCAGCAGCTGAAGTCGACCGCGGTCGATGGCCTGCCGGCGCCCACCGGCGCGCAGGCCGAGGCCCAGGTGCAGCGCATCGACGTCCTCGTCGACGCCGTCGAGGCGCGCATGGCAGGCTGGAGCTCGCTGCTGTCCAGCGTGCAGCTGGCGCTCGTCGGCATGGCCATCGCCGCGGCCCTGATCTTCCTGTACGCCTCGCACCTCGTCGTGTTCGCGCCGGTGGACCGGCTGCGCCGCGGCCTGCAGGCGCTGGAGCAGGGCGCGCTTGGCGCCCGCGTGGCCGAGGACTCGCAGGACGAGTTCGGCGACCTGGCGCGTGGCTTCAACCGCATGGCGCAGCGTCTCGAAGCCGTCTATCAAGGCATGGCCGACGAAGTGCGCGCCAAGACGGCCGACCTGCGCCTGGAGCAGCAGCGGCTGGCCACGCTGTACGAGGCCACGTCCTTCGCCGCTGGCGCGTCGTCCGTGCGCGACCTGGGCGCCGGTTTCGCCGAGCGCATGCGCCGCGCGGCCGGCGCCGATGCCGTCGCGATGCGCTGGCTGGACCCGAGCCAGCAGCGCATGGTGCTGCTGGCTTCGCAGGGCATGCCGCCCGCGATGGCCGAGGCCGAACGCTGCGTGACGCCTGGCGCCTGCCATTGCGGCAGCCCCGGGCCTCATGCCAACGTCATCCCCATCACCCGCGAGAGCGATCACAGGTCGCACTGCGCCAAGGCCGGCTTCGTCGCCGTGACGGCGGTGGCGTTGACGGTGCAGGGCCGCGTGATGGGCGAGGTCGACCTGCTGTTTCGCGACCCGCCCCAGCCCAGCCAGGCGGACCGCGAGTTGCTGGACAGCCTGGCGAGTCACCTGGCCAGCGCGATGGACAGCTTGCGCAACGAGGCGTTGCAGCGCGAGGCGGCCGTGGCCGAGGAGCGCGGCATGCTGGCCCGCGAGATGCACGATTCCATCGCACAAAGCCTGGCTTTCATGAAGATCCAGCTGCAACTGCTGAAGGACGCGCAGCGGGGCGGCAAGGCCGATGCAGCCGTGCGCCTCATCGACGAGCTGGAGCTGGGCCTGAAGGAATGCACTGCCGACGTGCGGGCGCTGCTGATGCATTTCCGCACCCGCACCGATGGCGACGACCTGCTGCCCGCGCTGCAGCAGACGCTGCAGAAGTTCCGCCTGCAAAGCGGCCTGCAGGCCGAGCTGGAGGTGGACGGCCACGGCGCACCGCTGCCGGCCGACGTGCAGGTGCAGCTGCTGCACGTGGTACAGGAGGCGTTGGCCAATGTGCGCAAGCACGCCCAGGCCAGCCAGGTCCACGTGCGACTGGCGCACCAGCCGCACTGGCAGATCGACGTGCGCGACGACGGCCGTGGATTCGACATGGCCCTGGACTCGCCCGACGACAGCCACGTCGGGCTGCGCATCATGCGCGAGCGCGCCGCCAAGGTGGGTGCCGCCGTGGCGCTGGAATCCCAACCCGGGCGCGGCACGCTGGTGCGCGTCTCCCTGCCCGAATACGAGACGGCCAATACATCATGAATGCCGAACCCATCCGCGTCCTTGTCGTTGACGACCACACGCTGTTCCGCCGCGGCCTGATCGCGCTGCTGGCCACGCAGTCGCAGCTGCAGGTCGTTGGCGAGGCCGGCGACGCCGGTGCGGCCGAGCGCCTGGCGGCCGAATTGCAACCCCAGGTCATCCTGCTGGACAACCACCTGCCCGGCGTCACCGGCGTGCAGGCCCTGCCGGCGCTGAAGGCGGCCGCGCCGGGTGCCCAGGTGCTGATGCTGACGATGAGCGAGTCGGAGGCCGACCTGGGCGCGGCCCTGCGCGCCGGCGCCTGCGGCTATCTGCTGAAGACGGCGGACAACCACGAGCTGACCCAGGCCATCGAGCGCGCGGTGCGCGGCGTGTCCAGCTTCAGCGCCGAGATGGCCGGCAAGCTGGCCACGGCCTTCCGCCACGAAGCCGAGGCAGCGTCCACCGCCGCCGCCGTGCCGCCCGACCCGCTGGGCACGCTGTCGCCGCGCGAGCGCGAGATCGTCGACCTGATCGCCCGCGGCGATTCCAACAAGCACATCGCGCGCGAGCTCGGCATCGCCGAGACGACGGTGAAGATCCATGTGCAGCACTTGCTGCGCAAGCTGGACCTGGACTCGCGCGTGCAGGCCGCCGTGCTGGTCACGCAGCAACGCACGTAGTTCTTTAGGACGAGGCCGCCCGGGCCGTCGTCCTCCCTGCGGGCGGTGCCCCGCTGCCCCTCTGGTGAATGTGCGGCGCGCAGGCTGCGCGGGACAGTCTCCTCATGTTCACTGAGGAGGAAACCGCATGACTGCGCCCCCTGTCGACCGCAAGGCCTGGTCGGTGCTGATCGTCAGCACCTTGGCCTTCACCGTCTGCTTCATGGTCTGGATGATGTTCGGYGTCATCGGCATCCCCATCAAGAAGCAGCTCGGCCTCAACGCCACCGAATTCGGCCTGCTGACGGCCATGCCGGTGCTGACCGGCTCTCTCGTGCGCGTGCCGCTGGGCATCTGGACGGACCGTTATGGCGGCCGCATCGTGCTCACGCTGCTGATGCTCGCCACCGTGCCGGCCATCTGGCTGATGGCCTACGCGACGCAGTACTGGCATTTCCTCGTCATCGGGCTCTTCGTCGGCCTGGCGGGCGGCTCCTTCTCGGTGGGCACGCCCTACGTCGCGCGCTGGTTCCCCAAGAGCCGCCAGGGCATGGCCATGGGCGTCTACGGTGCCGGCAACTCCGGCTCGGCGGTCAACAAGTTCATCGCCCCGGTGCTGCTGGTCGGCTTCGGCTGGGCCATGGTGCCCCAGGTCTATGCGGCCATCATGGCCGGCACCGTCGTGCTGTTCTGGCTGTTCAGCAGCAGCAACCCGGCCCACCTCGTCACCAGCAACGTCAGCTTTCGCGAGCAGCTGAAGGCGCTGAAGGACCCGCGTGTGCTGAAGTACTGCCAGTACTACAGCATCGTGTTTGGCGGCTATGTGGCGCTGGCGCTGTGGATGGTGCAGTACTACGTCGGCGAGTTCAGCCTGGATATCCGCGTGGCCGCGCTGCTGGCGGCCTGCTTCAGCCTGCCCGGCGGCGTGCTGCGCGCCATAGGCGGCCTGCTGTCGGACAAGTACGGCGCCCACAAGGTCACCTGGTGGGTGCTGTGGGTGAGCTGGATCTGCCTGTTCCTGCTCAGCTACCCGCAGACCGACTTCACCATCGTGACGCTGGCCGGCGCCAAGACCTTCCACATCGGCCTTAACGTCTACACCTTCACCGCGCTGATGGCCGTGCTGGGCGTGGCCTGGGCCTTTGGCAAGGCCTCGGTCTTCAAGTACATCAGCGACGACTACCCCGGCAACATCGGCGCCATCAGCGGCATCGTCGGCTTGGCCGGCGGCTTGGGCGGCTTCGTGCTGCCCATCCTGTTCGGCGCGCTGCTGGACCTGACCGGCATCCGCTCCAGCGCCTTCATGTTGATGTACGGCGTCGTCTGGGTCTCGCTGATCTGGATGTACTGGACCGAGGTGCGCCGCACCGAAGTCATGGGCCGCAACGCGCCCGAATTCCACCTCGCCGGCTGAGCGCCGAAAGGACCCGCATCATGAGCAAGAACGACATCGCGGACTGGCGCCCCGAGGACGACGCCTTCTGGGAAAGCACCGGCAAGCGCATCGCCTACCGCAACCTGTGGATCTCCATCCCGGCCCTGCTGTGCGGCTTCGCCGTCTGGGGCATGTGGGGCATCATCGCCGTGCAGATGCTCAACCTGGGCTTCCCCTTCACCCAGGCCGAGCTCTTCACGCTGACGGCCATCGCCGGCATTTCGGGCGCGACGATGCGCATCCCGGCCTCTTTCCTGATCCGCATGGCCGGCGGGCGCAACACCATCTTCCTCACCACGGCCATGCTGCTGGCGCCGGCCATCGGCACCGGCATGGCCTTGCAGCACAAGGACTGGCCGCTGTGGGCCTTCCAGCTGATGGCGCTGTGGTCGGGCGTGGGCGGCGGCAATTTCGCCAGCTCGATGTCCAACATCAACACCTTCTTCCCCAAGCGCCTGCAGGGCACGGCGCTGGGCCTGAACGCGGGCCTCGGGAACTTCGGCGTGACGACGATGCAGGTCGTCATCCCGCTGGTGATGACGGTCAGCTTTTTCGGTCTGAGCGGCGACCCGATGACGCTGGTGAAGGCCAGCGGCTGGATCTTCGGCAAGATCCCCGCGGGCACGCAGACCTGGATCCAGAACGCCGGCTTCGCCTGGCTGCTGTCGCTGGTGCCGCTGTCCGTTCTGTGCTGGTTCGGCATGAACAACCTGAAGACGGTGACGCCCAACGCCGGTCATCCGGTGGTTGCCTTCCTGAAGATCACCTACCTGTACTCGCTCGCATTCCTGCCGACCATCGGCATGCTCTATCTATACCTGCCGGCGCCGACGGGCCTGGGCCTGCTCAGCATGTGGGTGGCCATCCCGCTGGACATCATTGCGGCGCTGCTCGTCATGCGCCTGGCTGCCTTCGGCGCGATGAAGGAGAACGTGGCCAAGCAGTTCGCCATCTTCCGCAACAAGCACACCTGGAGCCTGACGGCGCTGTACGTCGTCACCTTCGGCAGCTTCATCGGCTTCTCCATGGCTCTGCCACTGGCGATCACAGTGATCTTCGGCTTCCAGCACATCCCTGATGCGGCCGGCGTGCTCGCCCACACGCTGAAGAACCCGAACGCCCCGTCTGCGCTGACCTACGCCTGGATCGGACCCTTCGTCGGCGCCGCGGTGCGGCCCGTCGGCGGCTGGATCTCGGACAAGGTCGGCGGCTCCATCGTCACGCAGGTCATCTCTGCGGTCATGGTGTTCGCGTCCGCCGCGGTCGGCTATGTCATGCAGCAGGCCTACGGCTCAGCCACGCCGGAGCAGTTCTTCCCGGCCTTCATGGGCCTGATGGTGCTGCTGTTCGCGGCCAGCGGCGTCGGCAACGGCTCGACCTTCCGCTCGGTGGGCGTCATCTTCGACCGAACCCAGGCCGGCCCCGTGCTCGGCTGGACGTCGGCCGTCGCGGCCTATGGCGCCTTCGTCGCGCCGGTGCTGATCGGCGAGCAAATCAAGGCCGGCACGCCGCAGTTCGCCTTCTACGGCTTCGCGGCCTTCTACGCCGTCTGCCTGGTGTTGAACTGGTGGTTCTATCTGCGCCGTGGCGCGGAGATCAAGAACCCCTGAGGCGAGCCAAAGGCCGCTCATAAAGGCCCGGAGGCATCGCCTTCGGGCCTTCTTGCTTCTCAGGCCTGGCGCGCGCGCCTCGTCCGAAAGAACGATGCCTTCACTTGCCCGCCTCCTCCTTCCGCGCCGGTCCTACCCGACCTGCGGTGGATGGGCAGATGGGCCCCCGCCGCGGAGCATGACCATCGTGCCAAAGACCCTCTCACTTCCACTGCGCTGGAATCCGGAAGACCCGGATTTCTGGACCGGCCATGGCCGGGCGGTGGCGCTGCGCAACCTGTCGATCGCCGTTCCCGCGCTGGCGCTGTCGTTCGCGGTGTGGATGCTGTGGTCGGTGCTCGTCGTGCACCTGCCGGCGGCGGGTTTTCGCTACAGCACCAACCAGCTGTTCTGGCTGAGCGCGCTGCCGGCTCTGTGCGGCGCCACTTTGCGCATCTTCTACGGCTTCGCGGTGCGCTGGGTCGGCGGGCGACGCTGGACGGCCTTGTCCACGGCCAGCCTGTTGCTGCCCGCCGGCGGTATCGCGCTGGCGGTGCAGGACCCCGCCACGCCCTATGAATGGATGGTGGTGTTGGCCCTGCTGTGCGGCCTGGGCGGCGCCAACTTCGCTAGCGGCATGGCCCACATCAGCGCCTGCTTTCCGGCGCGCGAGCAGGGCAGGGCGCTGGGCCTGGGCGCCGGTTGTGCCCACCTGGGCGTGGGCCTCGTGCAATGGGCTGTGCCGGTGGTCATTACGCTGGACCTCTTCGGCCTGCCCGCTCAATCGGGCGGGCTGTGGCTGGCCAATGCCGGCCTGGTGTGGCTGCCGCTGATCGCGCTTGCCAGCATGGCGGCCTGGTTCGGCATGGACGACCTGCCCTCGGCCGGTGTTGGCATGGCCGAGCAGGCCCAGCTCTTCACGCACCGCCACAGCTGGCTGATGAGCTGGCTCTACCTGGGCAGCTTCGGCAGCTTCATCGGCTTCGCGGCGGCCGGCCCGCTGCTGTTGCGCAGCCAGTTCCCCGGCTTCGAGGGCGCGCAGCACCTGGTGTGGCTGGGTCCGTTGCTGGGCGCGCTGGCGCGGCCGCTGGGCGGCTGGGTGGCCGACGACTTCGGCGGCGCGCGCGTCAGCCTGGCCTGCTTCGGCGGCCTGGCGCTGGGCGTCGTCGGCGTGCTGGCCAGCCTGGGCATGGAAGGCGGCGCTTGGCTGTTCGGCGCCAGCTTCCTGCTGCTCTTTGTCGCCGCCGGTATCGCCAACGGCAGCACCTTCCGCATGGTGCCGCTGGGCTTCGTGCGCGAGGCGCAGCAAAGCCGACGTACCTTGCCCGAAGCGCAGGCCCAGGGCGCCGCGGCACTCGGCCTGTGCTCAGCCGTCGGTGCCTACGGCGGCTTCTTCATTCCCAAGAGTTTTGGCAGCGCGATCACGCTGGCCGGCGGCCCCGAGGCCGCGCTCTATTGCTTCCTGGCGTTCTACCTGAGCTGCATGGCCATCTGCTGGTGGTTCTACGGCCGTCGCCACGCCCCCCTGTCCTGCTAACGGAGAAATCAATGTCCCATTTCCTGGATCGACTGACCGCCTTCCAGCTGCCCAAGGAGGTCTTCGCCGGTGGCCACGGCGTGAGCACCGGCGAGGACCGCACCTGGGAGGACGCCTACCRCAACCGCTGGGCGCACGACAAGATCGTGCGCAGCACGCACGGCGTGAACTGCACCGGCTCCTGCTCATGGAAGATCTACGTCAAGGGCGGCATCGTCACCTGGGAGACCCAGCAGACCGACTACCCGCGCACCCGCCCCGAGCTGCCCAACCACGAGCCGCGCGGCTGCGCGCGGGGCGCGAGCTACAGCTGGTATCTCTACAGCGCCAACCGCGTGAAGTACCCGATGGTGCGCGGCCGCCTGCTCAAGCGCTGGCGCGAGGCGCTGGCGGTCTCGAAGAGCCCGGTCGATGCCTGGGCGCTGATCCAGAGCGACGAGAGCGCCCGGCGTGACTACCAGCAGCTGCGCGGCATGGGCGGCTTCGTGCGCTCCACCTGGGACGAGGTCAACGAGCTGATCGCTGCGGCCAACGTCTACACGATCAAGGAGCACGGCCCGGACCGCGTCATCGGCTTCTCGCCCATCCCGGCGATGTCCATGGTCAGCTACGCGGCAGGCAGCCGGTATCTGAGCCTGATCGGCGGCGTCTGCATGAGCTTCTACGACTGGTACTGCGACCTGCCGCCGGCCAGCCCGCAGGTCTGGGGCGAGCAGACCGACGTGCCCGAATCGGCCGATTGGTACAACAGCAACTACATCATTGCCTGGGGCAGCAACGTGCCGCAGACGCGCACGCCGGACGCCCACTTCTTCACCGAGGTGCGCTACAAGGGCGCCAAGACGGTGGCGGTGACGCCCGACTACTCCGAGGTCGCCAAGCTGGCCGACCTGTGGCTGCACCCCAAGCAGGGAACCGACGCGGCACTGGCCATGGCCATGGGCCACGTCGCTCTCAACGAGTTCTATTTCAAGGAGCGCAGCCCCTATTTCGACGACTACGCGCGCCGCTACACCGACCTGCCGCTGCTCGTGCTGCTGGAGGAGCAGACCCTGCCCGACGGCCGCAAGACCCGCGTGCCCGGGCGCTACCTGCGCGCCAGCGACCTGGCCGGCCAGATGGGCCAGAGCAACAACCCGGAGTGGAAGACGCTGGCCTACGACGCCACCGGCCGCCTGGTGCTGCCCCACGGCTCCATCGGCTTTCGCTGGGGTTCAGAGGGCCGCGACGACACCGGCAAGTGGAACCTCGAAGCCAGGGAAGCCGAGGGTGGCGGTGACGTCAAGCTCAAGCTCTCCCTCGTCGAGGACGGCGAGCAGGCGCACGACATCGTCGACGTTGCCTTCCCCTATTTCGCCGGCAGCGCCAGCGCGCACTTCACGCCCAACCCTCAGCAGGACGGCGTCAGCCACTGCGCCCGCGTGCCGGCCACCACGCTGAAGACGCAGGACGGCGAGGTGCTTGTCGCCACCGTCTTCGACCTGCAGGCTGCCCAGTACGGCATCGACCGCGGCTTCGGCTCGGGTGCCGCGAGCTACGACGACAACGCCCCCTACACGCCCGCCTGGCAGGAAGCCATCACCGGGGTGCCGCGCGCGCAGGTCATCCGCGTGGGGCGCGAGTTCGCCGAGAACGCGCACAAGACCAAGGGCAAGTCGATGATCATCATCGGCGCCGCGATGAACCACTGGTACCACTGCGACATGAACTACCGCGGTGTCATCAACCTCTTGATGATGTGCGGCTGCATCGGCCAGAGCGGTGGCGGCTGGGCGCACTACGTCGGCCAGGAGAAGCTGCGTCCGCAGACCGGCTGGACGGCGCTGGCCTTCGCGCTGGACTGGATCCGGCCGCCGCGCCAGATGAACAGCACCAGCTTCTTCTACGCCCACACCGACCAGTGGCGCTACGAGAAGCTGAACGTGGACGAGGTGCTGTCACCACTGGCGACCGAGGCCGAGCGTGCCGAGTTCGCCGGCAGCCTGATCGACTGCAATGTGCGCGCCGAGCGCATGGGCTGGCTGCCCAGCGCGCCGCAGCTCAAGACCAACCCGATGCAGGTGGTGAAGGATGCCGCTGCCGCCGGCATGGAGCCCAAGGACTACGTCGTGCGCGGCCTGCGCGACGGCTCGCTGCAGATGAGCTG
>NZ_JBFUMO010000127.1:0-12548 GCF_054049355.1 Roseateles sp. P5_E11
ATTACAAGCTGATCGACCAGTCGGCCCTCGAGATCGTCGAGACCGCCAAGCGCACCGGCGCCATCGTCAAGGGCCCCGTGCCCCTGCCGACGCGCATGGAACGTTTCGACATCCTGCGTTCGCCCCACGTCAACAAGACGAGTCGCGACCAGTTCGAGATCCGCACCCACCAGCGTCTGATGGACATCGTCGACCCGACCGACAAGACGGTTGATGCCCTGATGAAGCTCGACCTGCCCGCCGGCGTCGACGTCGAAATCAAGCTGCAGTAATTCCGAGCCTTCGGGCTTGGTAATCCGAGACCCCGGTTCTGCCTCGGCAGGCCGGGGTCTTGTCTTTTGTGCTGGGCGGGGCCTAACGCTTGCATCGGGGCAACCCCGCAGGCTATACTCACCAGCTTTTCCGGGTTGGCCTATGCCTGCTCGGATATTCGCGCGGTGTTTCGCAAGAGATCCTGCACAAGTCAGCCCGGCCAATCGATGTCGGGTGTTCGCAATAGCTTCCGAGGCGTGAGCCGACGGGGCTGGAGAAAAACATGAGTCTGAGCAACCGTCTCGGTTTGCTGGGCCGCAAGGTGGGCATGATGCGCATCTTCACGGACGATGGCGATGCCATCCCTGTGACGGTGCTGGACGTGTCCAACAACCGCGTGACCCAGGTCAAGACCCAAGAGACCGACGGCTACAGCGCCATTCAAGTGGCGTTCGGTACGCGCAAAGCTTCGCGCGTCACCAAGCCTGAAGCCGGCCACCTTGCCAAGGCAGGTGTCGAAGCCGGTGAAATCCTCAAGGAATTCCGCGTCGAAGCCGACGTCGCAGCCCAGTACCAAGCTGGCGCGACCGTTCCGGTGACGTTGTTCGCCGCCGGCCAGCTGGTCGACGTGCAGGGCACGTCCATCGGCAAGGGCTTTGCGGGCACCATCAAGCGCCACAACTTCAGCTCGCAGCGCGCGTCGCACGGTAACAGCCGTTCGCACAACGTGCCGGGCTCGATCTCGATGGCGCAAGACCCGGGCCGTGTGTTCCCGGGCAAGAAGATGACCGGCCACATGGGCGACGAAACCTGCACCACGCAGAACCTGGACATCGTGCGCGTTGACGAAGCCCGTCAACTGCTGCTGGTCCGCGGCGCGGTCCCGGGTTCCAAGAACGGCCACATCGTCGTTCGCCCGGCCGTCAAGGTCAAAGTCAAGAAGGGAGCCAACTGATGCAGCTCGAGCTCCTGAACGAGCAGGGTCAGGCCACCGCCAAGGTGGAAGCGCCTGACACCATCTTCGCTCGCGACTACAACGAAGCCCTGGTGCACCAGGTGGTCGTGGCCTTCCAGGCCAACGCCCGCCAAGGCACTCGTGCCCAGAAGGACCGTGAACAGGTTCATCACTCGACCAAGAAGCCTTTCCGCCAGAAGGGCACCGGCCGCGCTCGCGCCGGTATGACCTCGTCGCCGCTGTGGCGCGGGGGCGGTCGCATCTTCCCGAACATGCCTGACGAGAACTTCTCGCACAAGCTGAACAAGAAGATGTACCGCGCCGGCATGGCTGCGATCCTGTCGCAGCTGGCCCGCGAAGGCCGCCTGGCCGTGGTGGATTCGATCTCGATCGAAGCCCCCAAGACCAAGCTGCTGGCCGCCAAGTTCAAGGCCATGGGCCTGGACTCGGTGCTGGTCATCTCCGATGTCGTGGATGACAACCTGCTGCTGGCTTCGCGCAACCTGGCCAATGTGCTGGTCGTCGAGCCGCGCTACGCCGACCCCCTGTCGCTGGTCTTCTACAAGAAGGTGCTGGTGACCAAGGCTGCGGTCGAGCAACTCAAGGAGATGCTGGCATGAGCGCCCCCAAGTATTCCGAAGGCCGTCTGGCCTCCGTGCTGCTCGCGCCCATCGTGTCCGAAAAGGCCACGCAAGTTGCCGAGAAGCACAACCAGGTCCTGTTCAAGGTCCTGCGCGACGCCACCAAGCCCGAAATCAAGGCCGCTGTTGAACTGATGTTCAAGGTCGAGGTCGAGTCGGTCAACGTCGTCCAGGTCAAGGGCAAGACGAAGCGCTTTGGTGGCCGTGCCGGCCGCCGTGACCACGTCAAGAAGGCCTATGTGGCCCTCAAGGCCGGTCAAGAGCTCAATTTCTCCGGGGAGGCCGCGTAAATGGCCATCGTCAAAGTCAAACCTACCTCGCCCGGTCGCCGTGGCGTCGTCAAGGTGGTGCACAAGCACCTGCACAAGGGCGCGCCCCATGCAGCTTTGCTTGAGCCGCAAATCCAGAATTCGGGCCGCAACAACAACGGTCACATCACGATTCGCCACAAGGGCGGTGGTCACAAGCACCACTACCGCGTGGTCGACTTCAAGCGCAACAAGGACGGCATTCCGGCCAAGGTCGAGASYATCGAGTACGACCCSAACCGCACSGCCCACATTGCGCTGGTGGTGTACGCCGACGGCGAACGCCGCTACGTGATCGCTCCGCGCGGTCTGGAAGTGGGTTCGACCATCCTGAGCGGCGCGGAAGCCCCGATCAAGGCTGGCAACACGCTGCCGATCCGCAACATCCCGGTGGGCTCGACGATTCACTGCATCGAGCTGCAGCCTGGCAAGGGTGCCCAGATGATCCGTTCGGCCGGCACGTCTGCGGTCCTGATGGCTCGCGAAGGCGTTTACGCCCAGATCCGTCTGCGCTCCGGCGAAGTCCGCCGCGTGCACGTCGACTGCCGCGCCACCATCGGTGAAGTGAGCAACGAAGAGCACAGCCTGCGCCAGTACGGCAAGGCCGGCGCGATCCGCTGGAAGGGTATCCGTCCGACCGTTCGCGGTGTGGCGATGAACCCGGTGGATCACCCGCACGGTGGTGGCGAAGGCCGCACCGGCGAGGGCCAGGTCCCTGTGTCGCCGTGGAACACCCTGACGAAGGGCTACCGCACTCGCAACAACAAGCGCACGCAGACGTTCATCGTCTCGCGTCGCAAGAAGTAAGGGCTAGGCCATGACCCGTTCGCTGAAGAAGGGCCCCTTCGTTGACCACCATCTGATGGCCAAGGTCGACAAGGCTGTTGCCATTAAAGACAAGAAGCCCATCAAGACTTGGTCGCGCCGCTCGACGATCCTGCCCGAGTTCATCGGTCTGACGATCGCCGTGCACAACGGCAAGCAGCACGTGCCGGTTTATGTGTCTGACCAGATGGTCGGCCACAAGCTGGGTGAATTCGCACTGACCCGCACCTTCAAAGGCCATCCGGCCGACAAGAAGGCCGGGAAGAAGTAAGGATGCCGACGATGGAAACCAAAGCAATCGTTCGCGGCGTTCGCCTCTCGTGTGACAAGGGTCGCCTCGTGGCTGACCTGATCCGCGGCAAGAAGGTGGACCACGCCCTCAACATCCTGGAATTCACCCAGAAGAAGKCGGCCGTCATCATCAAGAAGGCGCTGGAAAGCGCCATCGCCAACGCCGAGCACAACGACGGCGCTGACATTGATGAACTCAAGGTCACCTCGATCTACGTCGAGCAGGGTGCCACGCTGAAGCGCTTCTCGGCTCGCGCCAAGGGTCGCGGCAACCGCATCAGCAAGCCCACCTGCCACATCTTTGTGGCTGTCGGCAACTAAGGCGCAAGAAGACTATGGGACAGAAAATCCATCCGGTTGGCTTTCGCCTTCCTGTCACCCGTAACTGGGCTTCGCGCTGGTATGCGAACAATCAGAACTTCGCCACGATGCTGGCCGAAGATCTGCGTGTTCGCGAGTACCTGAAGGCCAAGCTCAAGAATGCTGCCGTTTCGCGCATCCTGATCGAGCGCCCCGCCAAGAACGCACGMATCACGATCTACTCGGCTCGCCCGGGCGTCGTGATCGGCAAGAAGGGCGAGGACATCGAAGCGCTGAAGGCTGAACTGACCAAGCGTCTGGGCGTGCCCGTCGCTGTCAACATCGAAGAAGTGCGCAAGCCCGAAGTCGATGCTCAGCTGATCGCCGACTCGATCACCCAGCAGCTCGAGAAGCGCATCATGTTCCGCCGCGCCATGAAGCGCGCGATGCAGAACGCGATGCGTCTGGGTGCCCAGGGCATCAAGATCATGAGCGCTGGTCGTCTGAACGGCATCGAAATCGCTCGTACCGAGTGGTATCGCGAAGGTCGTGTGCCCCTGCACACCCTGAAGGCCGACATCGACTACGGCTTCTCCGAAGCCAAGACCACCTACGGCGTCATCGGCGTCAAGGTCTGGGTCTACCGCGGTGACCGTCTTGCCAATGGCGAGGCTCCGGTCATCAACACCCCCGCAGGCGCCGAAGACGATCGTCGCCCGCGCCGTAACGCCCGTCCGGGCGCTCCTGGTGGCCGTGGCCGTCCGGGTGGCGACCGTGGCTCGCGTGACGGAGCAGATCAGCCCGCTGCCGCCGCCCCCACGGGTGACGCAGCCAAGCCCGCCGCCAAGCGCGTAGTCCGCAAGGTCCCCGCAGCCGGTGGTGAGGCCAAAGGAGAATAAGCATGCTGCAACCCGCTCGTCGTAAATACCGCAAGGAGCAGAAGGGCCGCAACACGGGTGTTGCGACCCGAGGTGCTGCGGTGTCTTTCGGTGATTTCGGCCTCAAGGCCACCGAGCGCGGCCGTCTGACGGCCCGCCAGATCGAAGCGGCTCGCCGCGCGATCTCGCGCCACATCAAGCGCGGTGGTCGAATCTTCATCCGCGTGTTCCCGGACAAGCCCATCTCGCAAAAGCCTGCCGAAGTTCGGATGGGTAACGGCAAGGGCAACCCCGAGTACTACGTCGCTGAAATCCAGCCCGGCAAGGTGATCTACGAGGTTAACGGCGTTCCCGAGCAACTCGCTCGCGAGGCGTTCACGCTGGCTGCTGCCAAGCTGCCGCTGCGTTGCACCTTCGTGGCCCGCCAGGTCGGCACCTGAGGAAGACACCATGAAAGCAACTGAACTCCGCACCAAGGATGTCGCTGCCCTCGAAAAGGAAGTGACCGACTTGCTGAAGGCCCACTTCGGCCTGCGCATGCAAAAGGCCACCCAGCAGCTGACCAACCACAGCCAACTGGGCAAGACCCGCCGCGACATCGCGCGTGCCAAGACCGTCCTGGCACAAAAGAAGAAGGAGGCCACGAAATGACTGAGGCCCAACAAGTCCAAGCCAAGAACACGCGCACCCTGGTCGGCCGCGTGGTCAGCGACAAGCGTGCCAAGACGGTCACCGTCCTGGTCGAGCGTCGCGCCAAGCACGAGCTCTACGGCAAGATCGTGGCCCGTTCCCGCAAGTACCACGCCCATGACGAAAAGGGCGAGTACAAGATGGGTGACGTCGTCGAGATCAGCGAAGGCCGTCCGATCTCCAAGACCAAGAGCTGGGTCGTGACCCGCCTGGTSGAGAAGGCCGAGATCGTCTAAAGACACCGGTCGCATGACCGCTGCACAACCGGCACGCTGGGCAACTGGCGCGCCGGTTTTTCATTTCCGGAACACTCTCTCAGGAGCGACACCATGATCAAGGTTGGCGACAAGCTGCCCGCAGGCAGCCTGCAGGAATTCATCGAAGTGGAAGGCGGCGGCTGCTCGCTGGGCCCCAACAGCTTCGACATTGAGAAGGCCACGGCCGGCAAGACCATCGCCATCTTTGCGCTGCCAGGCGCTTACACGCCCACCTGCTCTGCCAAGCACGTGCCCGGCTACGTCGAGTCCGCTGATGCCCTGAAGGCCGCGGGTGTCGACGAGATCTGGTGCGTCTCGGTCAACGACGCCTTCGTCATGGGCGCCTGGGGCCGGGACCAGAACACTGCCGGCAAGGTGCGCATGATGGCCGACGGCAGCGCCCAGTTCGCCCAGGCCGCCGGCCTGACGCTGGACCTGACCGCCAAAGGCATGGGCGTGCGCTCGCAGCGCTACTCCATGCTGGTCAAGGATGGCGTCGTCACGACGCTCAACGTCGAAGGCCCCGGGAAGTTCGAGGTCAGCGACGCCGCGACGATGCTGGCCCAGGCCAAATCGGCGTGATGTCCAGGTCGAGTCGGCCTGAGCCGACTCGACTCGCTGGGCCGGTATCGCCGGTTCAGCAAAAACTTCGCGCTAGGCATTGACGCCCCAAGGGTTCTCACTGCATAATGCGCAGCTTCGCCGAACACCAGCGCACCTGCTACGCAGCTGCCCTGAGCTGGTTTCGGATCCGCCCTCAACCGTTGGGCAGCAAGGCGCCAGTCGCCAAGCTGAACGACTTACGGGCCCAAGACTGACCGACGCGCAGCATTCAAAAGAATGCGGCAACTCGGGGCAAGTTGGGGACAGACATGATCCAAATGCAATCGCGGCTTGATGTCGCGGACAACACTGGTGCGAAGTCCGTTCAGTGCATCAAGGTGCTGGGCGGCTCCAAGCGCCGCTATGCGCACATTGGCGACATCATCAAGGTCAGCATCAAAGAAGCTGCCCCGCGTGGTCGCGTGAAGAAGGGCGAGGTCTACAGCGCCGTGGTGGTTCGTACCGCCAAGGGCGTGCGTCGCCAGGACGGCTCGCTCGTCAAGTTCGACGGCAATGCCGCCGTGCTGCTCAACGCCAAGCTGGAGCCGATCGGCACCCGCATCTTCGGCCCGGTCACGCGTGAACTGCGTACCGAGCGCTTCATGAAGATCGTGTCGCTGGCGCCCGAGGTGCTTTGAGCCCCCACAGTCTGAGGTAAGCCATGAACAAGATTCGTACCGGCGACCAGGTCATTGTGCTGACCGGCCGCGACAAGGGTAAGCGCGGCACTGTGTCCGCCCGCACCGATGTCGACCACGTGGTGGTTGATGGCATCAATGTCGTCAAGAAGCACGTCAAGCCCAATCCCATGAAGGGCACCACCGGCGGYGTCGTCGACAAGACCATGCCTATCCATCAATCCAACGTGGCGATCTTCAACGCCGCATCCGGCAAGGCCGATCGAGTGGGCGTCAAGCTCGTCGACGGCAAGCGGGTGCGCGTGTTCAAGTCGACCGGCGAAGAGATCAAGGCTTAAGAGGTCCGACATGGCTCGTCTTCAAACGCATTACCGCGAAAAAATCGTGCCCGGCCTGGTCGAGAAATTCGGCTACAAGTCGGTCATGGAGGTGCCCCGCATCACCAAGATCACGCTCAACATGGGCGTGAGCGAGGCCGTCGCCGACAAGAAGGTCATGGACCACGCTGTGGGTGACCTGACCAAGATCGCCGGCCAGAAGCCCGTCGTCACGAAGTCGAAGAAGGCAATCGCCGGCTTCAAGATCCGTGATGCGGTGCCCATCGGCGCGATGGTGACCTTGCGCGGCGTCCAGATGTATGAATTCCTGGATCGTTTCGTGACGATCGCCCTGCCGCGCGTTCGTGACTTCCGGGGTATCTCCGGTCGCTCGTTCGACGGCCGTGGCAACTACAACATCGGCGTCAAAGAACAGATCATTTTCCCCGAAATCGAATACGACAAGGTGGATGCTCTGCGTGGTCTGAACATCAGCATCACGACGACCGCCAAGACGGACGACGAAGCCAAGGCTCTCCTGGCTGCGTTCAAGTTCCCGTTCAAGAACTGAGGTGATCTGTGGCTAAAACTTCCATCAAGCAACGTGAACTGAAGCGCGAAGCACTCGTCGCCAAGTTCGCGAAGAAGTACGCAGAACTGAAGGCCATCATCGACGACAGCAAGAAGTCGGATGAAGAGCGCTACGCCGCTCGCCTCGAGCTGCAGAAGCTGCCCCGTAACGCCTACCCGACTCGCCTGCGCAACCGCTGCGAGCTGACCGGTCGTCCGCGTGGCACCTTCCGCAAGTTCGGCCTGGCCCGTAACAAGATTCGTGAACTGGCCTTCAAGGGCGACATCCCCGGTGTCGTCAAGGCCAGCTGGTAATCGGCCGATAGGAGTATTCGCAAATGAGCATGAGTGATCCCATCGCCGATATGCTGACCCGCATTCGTAACGCGCAGATCGTCGAAAAGACGAGCGTTGCCATGCCGTCGTCCAAGCTGAAGGTGGCGATTGCCAAGGTCCTGAAGGACGAAGGCTATATCGACGACTTCGCCGTTCGCGGCGAGGCAGCACGCCCCGAGCTGGAAATCGCGCTGAAGTACTACGCTGGCCGTCCGGTCATCGAACGTATCGAGCGCGTCCGCCGCCCCGGCCTGCGCATCTACAAGGGCCGTCACGACATCCCTCAGGTCATGAATGGCCTGGGTGTGGCGATCGTCACGACCCCGCAAGGCGTCATGACGGACCGCAAGGCTCGCGCTGCCGGTATCGGCGGCGAAGTGCTCTGCTACGTCGCCTAAGCGAAGGAGTAGGAACAATGTCCCGCGTTGGAAAAATGCCGGTCAACGTCCCGCAAGGCGTGGATGTGACCGTCGCAGCTGATTCGATCAGCGTCAAGGGCTCGCTCGGCACGCTGGTGCGTCAGTCGAACAAGCTCGTCACCGTCAAGAACGAAGCCGGCAAGCTGAGCTTCGTTCCCGCCAACGAATCGGCTGAAGCCGATGCGATGAGCGGCACGATGCGTGCGCTGGTGGCCAATATGGTCAGCGGTGTGAGCAAGGGTTTCGAGCGCAAGCTGAACCTGGTGGGCGTGGGTTTCCGCGCCCAGGCCCAGGGCCAGAAGCTCAACCTGCAGATCGGCTTCTCTCACCCCGTGGTGAAGGACATGCCGGCTGGTATCAAGGTCGAGTGCCCGACCCAGACGGAAATCGTCATCAAGGGCRCTGACCGTCAGGTCGTCGGCCAGATCGCCGCCGAGGTGCGCGCCTTCCGTCCGCCTGAGCCCTACAAGGGCAAGGGCATCCGTTATTCGGATGAGAAGGTCTCCCTCAAAGAGACCAAGAAGAAGTAAGGAGCAGCGCCATGATGACCAAGAAAGAACAACGCCTGCGTCGTTCGCGCCAGACCCGCGCTCGCATTGCGATCCAGCGCGTGGCCCGTCTGACGGTGTTCCGCTCCAACCTGCATATCTACGCCCAAGTCGTCTCGGAAGACGGCGCCAAGGTGTTGGCTGCAGCCTCCACTGCCGAGAAGTCGGTCCGCGAACAGCTGAGCAGCAACGGCGGCAACGTCGCCGCTGCCACGCTGGTGGGCAAGCTGATCGCCGAGAAGGCCAAGGCCGCTGGCGTCGAGAAGGTTGCCTTCGACCGCTCCGGTTTTGCCTACCACGGCCGTGTCAAGGCCCTGGCCGAAGCAGCCCGCGAAGCCGGCCTGCAGTTCTGACGCATCAAGGAATAAGAAATGGCAAAGTTTCAACCCCGCGGCGCTCAGGCTGAAGGCAACGACGACGGCCTGAAGGAAAAGATGATCGCGGTCAACCGCGTGACCAAGGTTGTGAAGGGTGGCCGTACGCTGTCCTTCGCCGCTCTGACCGTGGTCGGTGATGGCGATGGCCGCATCGGCATGGGCAAGGGCAAAGCCAAGGAAGTGCCGGTCGCCGTGCAAAAGGCCATGGAGTCGGCTCGCCGCAACATGGTCAAGGTCAGCCTGAAGAACGGCACCATCCACCACAACGTGGTGGGCGAGCACGGTGCTGCACACGTCATCATGGCCCCGGCTCCTGCCGGTACCGGCGTCATCGCCGGCGGCCCGATGCGCGCCGTTTTCGAAGTGATGGGCGTGACCGACATCGTGACCAAGAGCCACGGTTCGACCAACCCTTACAACATGGTCCGCGCCACGCTGGACGCTCTGAAGCGTTCAACCACGCCGGCCTCTGTCGCAGCCAAGCGCGGCAAGACTGTTGAAGAAATCTTCAACTGATCGCCCAAGCGGAGCACAAGATGTCTGACAAGAAAACCGTGACGGTCAAGCTGGTGCGTAGCCCCATCGGCTGCCGCGCCTCGCACCGTGCCACCGTGGTCGGCCTGGGTCTGCGTCGGCTGAACAGCCAGAGCACCCTGGAAGACACGCCCGCAGTGCGCGGCATGATCAACAAGATCGCTTATCTGGTGCAAGTGCTCTAAGCGCGGCACACAAGAGGACAAGACGATGGAACTCAACACGATCAAGCCCGCTGAGGGCTCCAAGCATGCCAAGCGCCGTGTCGGCCGCGGCATCGGCTCGGGCCTGGGCAAGACCGCAGGTCGTGGCCACAAGGGCCAGAAGTCCCGCGCTGGTGGCTACCACAAGGTCGGCTTCGAAGGCGGCCAGATGCCGCTGCAACGTCGCCTGCCCAAGCGTGGCTTCAAGTCGCTGACGCTGAAGTACAGCGTCGAGATCAACCTGTCGGACCTGCAAGGTCTGGCCGGCGAAGAGATCGACGTGTCGACGCTGAAGGCGGTCGGCCTGGTGCCCCAACTGGCCAAGTCGGTCAAGGTCATCCTGTCCGGCGCCATCGAGCGCAAGGTCACGCTGAAGGGCGTGAACGCCACGAAGGGCGCCAAGGCGGCCATCGAGGCGGCCGGCGGCTCGGTCGCTTAATTCACAGCGCACAAGGAACTGATCCAGCGTGGCTACCAACGCGAATCAGCTGGCCAAGAGCGGCAAGTTCGGCGACCTGCGTCGTCGGCTTGTGTTCCTGCTGCTGGCTCTGGTCGTCTACCGCATCGGGGCGCATATCCCCGTGCCCGGTATCGACCCGAACCAGCTGGCCCAATTCTTCAAGGGCCAGGCCGGTGGCATCCTGAGCCTGTTCAACATGTTCTCGGGCGGCGCGCTGTCGCGCTTCACCGTGTTCGCGTTGGGCATTACGCCTTACATCTCGGCGTCCATCGTTTTACAGCTGATGACCTACGTCGTGCCGACGCTGGAACAGCTGAAGAAGGAAGGCGAAGCCGGGCGTCGCAAGATCACCCAGTACACGCGTTATGCGACGCTGGGTCTGGCTCTGTTCCAGAGCCTGTCGATCGCATTGGCGCTGGAAGGCTCTGCTGGCCTGGTGCTGAACCCTGGTTTCGGCTTCCGCCTGACCGCAGTGTCCAGCCTGGTGGCCGGCACGATGTTCCTGATGTGGCTGGGTGAGCAGATCACCGAGCGCGGTCTGGGCAATGGCATCTCGATCCTGATCTTTGGCGGTATCGCCGCGGGTCTGCCGGGTGCGATCGGTGGCCTGTTCGAGCTGGTGCGTACCGGTGCGATGGGTTACGGCTCGGCGCTGATCGTGATCTCGCTGGTCGTGCTGGTGACCTTCGCCGTGGTCTTCGTCGAACGTGGCCAACGCAAGATCCTCGTGAACTATGCGAAGCGCCAGGTCGGCAACAAGGTCTACGGCGGCCAGTCGTCGCACCTGCCGCTGAAGCTGAACATGTCCGGCGTGATCCCGCCGATCTTCGCCTCGTCGATCATCCTGCTGCCGACAACGGTGGTGAGCTGGTTCGCGACGGGTGATGGTCTGCGCTGGTTGAAGGACCTGGCCGGCATGGTCAGCCCGGGTCAGCCGATCTATGTGCTGCTGTATTCGGCTGCCATCGTGTTCTTCTGCTTCTTCTACACGGCGCTGGTGTTCAACAGTCGTGAGACCGCAGACAACCTGAAGAAGAGTGGCGCGTTCATTCCGGGCATTCGTCCGGGTGAGCAGACCGCCAAGCACATCGACAAGATCCTTTCGCGGCTCACGCTGGCTGGTGCGATCTACATCACGCTGGTCTGCCTGCTGCCCGAATTCCTGACGCTGAAGTACAACGTTCCGTTCTACTTCGGTGGCACTTCCCTGTTGATCATCGTCGTCGTGACGATGGACTTCTGGGCCCAGGTGCAGAGCTACATCATGAGTCAGCAGTACGAGTCACTGCTGAAGAAGGCCAGCTTCAAGCCCTGAGGGCGCGGAGCTGATCGTTAACCAAGATTGATTCCAACAACAATCCTGAACGTACGGCATGGCGAAAGACGACGTCATTCAAATGCAGGGCGAGATTCTTGAGAACCTCCCCAACGCCACGTTCAGAGTCAAGTTGGAGAACGGGCATGTCGTTCTCGGTCACATCTCCGGCAAGATGCGGATGCACTACATCCGCATCCTGCCTGGCGACAAAGTGACCGTAGAGCTGACACCCTACGATTTGAGTCGTGCTCGCATCGTGTTCCGGGCGAAGTGAGCTGTTTGAACCCCCGGACGCGTGTGAGCGCAAAGAAGTTAGGCCAAGGAGCAGACCATGAAAGTTTCGGCATCCGTTAAGCAGATGTGCCGCAATTGCAAGATCATCCGCCGCAAGGGCGTGGTGCGTGTGATCTGCACCGACCCGCGCCACAAGCAGCGCCAGGGCTGAGCCCCAGCTCGCACGACAGGACTAGAGGACAACCATGGCACGTATTGCTGGTATCAACATTCCGCCGCAAAAGCACACTGAGATCGGTCTGACCTCGATCTACGGCATTGGCCGTACGACCGCTCAGCAGATCTGCACGAACTGCGGCATTCCGTTCGACAAGAAGGTCAAGGACCTGAACGACGGCGATCTCGAAAAGATCCGTGACGAGGTCAACAAGTTGACCATCGAAGGTGACCTGCGCCGTGAGCAGTCCATCAACATCAAGCGTCTGATGGACCTCGGTTGCTACCGCGGCTTCCGTCACCGCCGTGGCCTGCCGATGCGTGGTCAACGCACCCGTACGAATGCCCGTACCCGCAAGGGTCCGCGCAAGTCGGCTG
>NZ_JBFUMO010000128.1:0-12525 GCF_054049355.1 Roseateles sp. P5_E11
CCTACCATGGCTTCGCACTGAACGACGCCTCGGGCGCCCTGCTGGCCTGCGGGCAAATGGTCGTCRATGGCGACATCGTCGGCCTCTACGACATCTTCTCCGCCGTGCCGCGCCAGGGCCATGGCGAGCGCCTGTGCCAGGCCTTGCTGGCCCTCGCCCACGCGCAGGGCGCTCGCCAGGCCTATCTGCAGGTAGGCAGCGACAACGCCGCCGCCCAACGCCTCTATGCGCGCATGGGCTTCGTCTTCGCCTACCGCTACCACTACCGCAGCCCGGAGAAGCAACTCGTCTGACGGCGAGTCACTTCTTTCGGCTCCCACGTTTGCAGGTCGCTGTGGCGAGGGTCTCGCGCGTTGGCTGCGTCAACATCGCGCCTCCAACCCGCCGCCACTCATGACGCCACTCCGCGCTGCCCTCGCCCTTCTTGCCGCCCTGACCCTCGCCACTGCGCAGGCCGACGCCCCCAAGGCCGACGTCGCCAAGAGCGCCGACCACCCCGTCCTCAAGCGCTTTGCCGGCAGCGTGCTGGTGGGCTATGCGCAGCAGGACTGGGAGCAGCGCAGCTTTCCCGACGCCAGCGGCGTGTCCAAGACCGAGAACGACAAGTTCAATCGCCCGGTCAGCCTCGAAGGCAAGGTGACCCGCCTCTTCTACCTGGCTCCGCTGGGCAAGAGCCCGCTGGAGGTCTACCGCAACTACCAGCAGGCGCTGATCGCTGCCGGCTTCAAGACCACCTGGCAATGCGAGAGCGAGGCGCAGGGCTGCACCAAGGCCTATTTCGCGCTGGACGGCACCGAGCGTGCCAAGGGCATGCGCTGGGCAGAGGGCAACCTGCCGGCCGCACGCGGCGACAGCAGCTGGAACCTGGAGATGTCCCTCAGCTACGAGCAGGCCCGCATGATGGTGGGCACGCTGGCCAGCGGCGGCCGCTCGCTGAACCTGCTGCTGTTCACGTCCATGGCCGAGAACGAGTACACCAACCGCGCCGCCACCTACATCGAAATCGTCGAGCCCAAGGCCATGCCCGCCGGCCAGGTCACCGTCGACGCCAAGGCCATCGGCCAGGGCCTGCAGGCTGAAGGGCGCATCGCCCTGTACGGCCTTTTCTTTGACACCGGCAAGACCGACATCAAGCCCGAGAGCAACGCGCAGCTCGACCAGATGGCCGCCGTGCTCAAGGCCCAGCCGGCGCTGAAGGTGCTGATCGTCGGCCACACGGACAACGTCGGCGCAATCGACGCCAATCTCGCGCTCAGCGAAGGCCGCGCCAAGGCGGTCGTCGCGGCGCTGACCCAGCGCGGCATTGCGGCCACCCGGCTGCAGGCGCGCGGCATCGCCAACTTCGCGCCCGTGGCGCCCAACACCAGCGACGACGGCCGCGCCAAGAACCGCCGCGTCGAGATGGTCCTGCAATAACGCCGGCAACGACGACGCCATGAACATCACCCTCCGCTTCTCCGCCGCCCTGCTGGCCGCTGCCGTCCATCTCAGCGCGCCAGCCGCCGACGCACCCTACGCCGACGTGCCCGGCGCCGCCGACCACCCCCTCGTCAGGCGCTTCGCCGGCTCATGGCTGGCCGGCCAGCATGTCTCCAACTGGGACGCCGCCGTGCTGCCCGCCAGCGTCGAGCTTTCCAAGGCCGACAAGCGGCAGTTCAAGGACCCGATGCTCAACCTCGAGGGCAAGGTCACGCAGACGGTCTACATCGCGCCGCGCGGCAAGTCGGCGCTGGAGGTGTGGCGCAACTACGAGCAGGCGTTGAATGCCGCCGGCTTCAAGAAGCGCTTCTCGTGCGAGCGCGACTGCTTCGACCTCTACTTCGCCTGGCTCAAGCAGAGCGATCCGACCAAGGGCTTCAACTGGGCCAAGGGCACGGTCGACACCCCCAGCAGCGGCCGCTACAGCCTGACCTCGGCCCTGTCCGGCGACGAGGGCCGCATGCTCGTCGGCACCCTGGGCAAGCCCGGCCAGGAAGCCACCGTGCTGCTCTACAACTCGCTGGCCGCGAACGCCACCACCGGCATGGTGGCCACCTATCTGCAGGTCGTCGAGCCCAAGGCCATGGAGACGGGCCAGGTCACGGTGGACCCCGCCGCGCTGCAGGCCGGCCTCGCCGCCGAGGGTCGCGTGACGCTGACCGGCCTGTTCTTCGACACCGGCAAGACCGAGCTCAAGCCCGAGTCCAAGGCCCAGCTCGACGCGATGGCCGAACTGCTGAAGAACCAGCCCACGCTGAAGGCCTGGATCGTCGGCCACACCGACAACGTCGGCGGCTTCGAGGCCAACCAGGCGCTGAGCATGGAGCGCGCCCGCGCCGTCGTACTGGCCCTGACCGCGGCGCCGTACAAGGTCGACACCAAGCGCCTGAGCGCCAAGGGCCTGGCCAGCCTGGCACCGGTGGCGGGCAATGGCGACGAGGCCGGGCGGGCGAGGAACCGGCGCGTGGAGCTGGTGGCGCAGTAGCCCGGCGGCGCCAGACCCTGCCTCACGGCTCGATGCCGAACACCGCGTTCGGCGCCTCGCCAAACACCTCCGGCGCGTACATCGCCTCCACGCGGGTGGGAGACAAAGTGAACTGGCCGGGGTTGTTGAGGCGGATCGTGTATTCAAGGCTGAAGTCGCCGCGCGGCACGTGGCGATAGAAGGACTTGAACGACGTGAAGTCGCGGGCCTGGTACAGCGGCCAGGCGTTGCCCGTGCGTTGCTCGCCGGCCTGGGCAGCGGCGGAATCACGGCCCAGGCCGTTGCCCAGGATGCTGGCGCCGGCCGGCACCGGGTCATCCACCACGACCCAGCTCATGTCGACCTGGGCATGGATGCTCAGGCGCACGCGCGCGATGTCGCCCACATGCCATTGGCCCGGCACCTTCTGCTGCACGGCGGTGATGCTGCGGCTCAGGCTGTAACCGGCTGAGCGCGGCGCCGTCAGCGGCACGGCGGCGCGCACCTCCACCGAAGCCCAGGGCGCGCCGGCGCCATAGTGCTGGATGTGCAGCGCGTCGGTGGCCTTGCCCAGGGGAGCGTCGAAGGATTTGCTGCCCGGCTCTTTCCAGCTCAGCGTCTTGCGTTGCTGGCCGAGCGCGATGCGCGTCTCGCCGGCCACGGGCACCGGCTCCAGCAGGCGCGCGAAGGCATCGACGGCCAGCGTGCCCCAGGCGTTGGCGTTGGTGGTGGCCCAGGCGCCGTTCGTTTGCTGGCGGCTCAGCAGCCCCGTCAGCAGGCGTGGCAGGTCGGCTTTCCAATCGGGCAGGTCGGCCACGGCAAGCAGCAGGCGCGCGGCGTCCACGTCGCCGTGGCTCATCAGCCACCACCAGTAGTCGCGGGCCTCGGTGGAGAAGACCATCCGGCGCCCCTGGTAGGTCAACCGAGCGCGCAGTGCGTTCGCGGCCGCAGTCTGCAGGGCCGGCTGCGCATCGGCTTTCCTCAGCACCGTCAGCCAGTCGATCAGCATGCGGGTGGTCCACTCGTCGGGGTCGACGCGGATGGCGTCGAGCTGCCCGGGTGCGAGCCGTTGGTAGCGCGCGAGCGTCGCCAGCGCGCCGATCCTGCGCGCCAGGCCGTCCTCGCTGGGCGCCCAGAACGCGCGCTTGATGCGCCCGGCGGCAAAGCCTTCCAGCCCGGCCAGCATACGCTTGCGCTCGGCCTCGGGAATGGGCCAGCCCGACGCGTCGGCCAGGTCCAGCAGATGACCGGTCAGCGTGTCGCTGCCCAGCCGCGCGAGGGCGGATTCGGGCGGGAAGTAGTTGGCCAGGCCGTCTTCGTCCAGGTAGCGCGGCAGCTCCGCCATGGCCGCATCCCAGGCCTTGCGGTCGTGCATGCCGACCGCGCGTGAAACGCTCTGCTCCAGGCAGCGGTAGGGGTAGCTGGCGAGCCAAGCCTGCACGCCGCCCAGTTGGCCGGCCAGGGAGGGCAGCAACTGCACGGCCACGCGGGCGGTACCGGCTACCGCCCCGGCGCCGTCGAAGCCGAACGCCGGCACGTCAAAGCTGCCGTTGACCTGGGCCAGCGTGGCCGCCTGCACGGTCACGGGCACGGCGGGTTCGACCTGCTGCGTGGTCTCCAGCACGTCCTGCCGGCCCGCAGCGCCGCGTTCCTTCGCAGCGAAGCGCCAGGTCAAGGCCTGGGCACCCTGCGGCACGCGCACCTGCCAGCTGATCTGACGCGCCTCGCCCGCCGCCAGGCGCAGCGCCTGGGCCGGCAGCGCGGCCTGGCCGGCGAGGCCGGCGCTGGCGTCCAGCGTGATGGGGCCGGCGGACGTGTTGCGCACCGTCACCAGCGCCGCAAACCGGTCGCCATCGCGGACGCGCGGCGGCAGGCCGGCGGTGAGCTGCAGGTCCTTCATCACGTCCAGGTGGGCCGCGCCGGTGCCGAAGTCCTCGCTGCCGGCGCTGGCCACCGCCACCAGCCGGAAGCGGCTCAGCCCATCCTTGATGGGAAAGCTCACGATGGCGTCGCCGTTGTCGTCAACGGGCACGTCGGCCTGCCAGTACAGCAGGGAATCGAGCAGGGTGCGGGCCGGAGGCGCCGTCGCGTCACTGCCGGCGCGGCGCGAGACGGTGACCCCCGCTGCCCCCACCACACGCTGCAATACCTCGGGATACACGCCGTCGTTCTGCTTGATCTTCTGGGCACTCTGCAACGCACTCCGCTCCCCAACGACAGTCACAATCCCGGCGGCCTTGTCAGCCGAGATCCTGAGGATGTCCATGAGCACGCCCTCCGCCGAGCGCAGCATGGCCCGCTCGTCCACCGCGGGGTTCATGACCAAGCCACTGGTCGTATAGACGTTGTGCAGGCGGGGGGCCTGCATCCGGGCCAGTAGTTGCCAGCTCGGGTTGTCCTTCAGGCTCAGCAACGCTTCGTCCACCGCCACGAAGCTGAGCTTGCGCGCTACGGGCAGCCGCTTGCCATCTGCCGTCGCGACGTGGATGCGGACCCGGGCGGTGTCGCCGGGCTGGTAGCGCGGGCGGTCGGGCATGAGGCTGACCCGCAGCGCATGGGCCTCGGCGGACACCATCAGTTCGGCGATGCCCGTGGCCACGGCCGCCGGCAGCGCCCCCGCCTCGGCATCCAGCGCCAGCAGCGAGACCGACACATTGCCCGCCCACTCGCGGCGAATGCGCAGCGGGATGCGGGCCTGCGCCGCGTCCAGCGTGAGCACGCGGGACTCCAGGACGCCCCGGCGCTCCATCGTCAGCCACACGCGCGACCGCTTGAAGGGGCTGGAGACCGCGATGCTGGCCATCTCACCCTCGCGATACAGCGCCTTGTCGGTGTCCACGAACAGCGGGCCAGCCAGCAGGTGCTGCTGCTGCACAAAGGCGGGCTCGCCACGGGCGGCGGCCACCTTGCCGTCCACGTCTGCTGAGGTCGCCTCGAACTGGTACCGCCCGGCCTTGCGGGGCACGAAGCCGCACACCAGCTCGCCCTTGTCATCGGTCAGGCCCTGGCAGACCTCGCCCAGCTCCTCGACGGGGCCGGAGCCGTAGCCGTCCTTGCGCTTGGCGCTCACGCTGACGTGCTGCCGGCTGCGCCGCGCTCCGCTGTCGTCGAGCACCAGGCTTTGCACTTCCAGCGGCCGCAGGATCGCGACCGAGCCTCTCGTGCGGACGCCGACCGTCAGCAGGCTGGGCAGCACGTCAAAGCCCTGCGACACGGTCTGGGCCTCGCCGTTGGGGTCCTGGTAGCTCAGTTCGGCACGCAGCACATAGGGCCGTGCGCGCCGGGGCAGCGCGGGCAGCGTGGCCTGCGCATGGCCCTGGGCATCGAGCTGCAACGACTGCGTGTCCAGCAGCAGCTGGGCCGGCTCAGGCTCCGCTGCGGCCGGTTCGTCGAGGAAGGCCGGCATGTCCGTGTAGCCATCGAGCAGATCGGGCCTGCGGTATCCCTGCGCCTGGGCATAGACCCTCAGCGTGACGGGCCAGTGCTGCGCCGCGCCGCCGTCGGCGTGATGCAGGCCCAGCTGGAGCGTCGGTGCCGCGCCGAAGGTCAGCCGTGGCGCCTGGATGGCGCCCAGCATGCCGGGCAGGCGAAAGGCTTCGACGGCGAATTGCGCCGTGTCGTGGTCGGTAACGTTCGACGACGAACCCTCGCCGAGCTTCAGAACCACCCCGTAGCTACCCAAGGGCGCGTCACTGGGCAGCTCTAAGCGGGAGAGCCCTTCGCCGTGCGCGATCTCCTCTAGCGGGACGGTCCATTTCTTGCCCGATCCGTGATGAACAATCGTCGCCTCGCGGGGAAGCTCGCCTGCGGCCAGCCCGGCCTCGGTCTCCCGACGCACCACATGCCGCATCGACACCGTCTCGCCCGGCTTGAACAGGCTGCGGTCCAGCACGGTATGCGCCCGGATGAATGAGCTGCCCCAGGTTCGGTGGACGCCGTAGCTGGCGGCGTCGAGCAGGCCCGTCCAGCGGCTGCTGGCGACCGAGACATCCCGCTCGCCGTCGGGCCAGGTGTGCCGGGCGATGACCGTCACGCCGGCACCGAGGAGGTCGTTGCAACGGGCGAGCGCGCTGCGGTCGATGGACGCCAGGCCGTCCGCATCGCTGCGGCCCTGCCAGACGAGCGTGCCGCGGCAGTCATAGGCCCGGAGGTCCACCGCAGCGACCGGGGCACCACCGTCCAGCTGCGTCACCCACACGGCGCTGTTGGTCTCGGCAACCTTCAAGTGCACGGCCAACCGCGTCAGCAACACGGCCACGCTGTCGTACGCGGGGACGGCATCGCCCTGGACGGCGAACGCCTGCAGTTCCAGCAGATGCAGGCCCGCGCCCTTGAGCGCCACCCGCCCACGGCGGGCCTCGGGAGAGACCGCAGCCTCCACGGCCTGCAACGGGATGGCGGCGGCGTCACCCAGCAGGGGCGCATCGACCCGCCCACGCGGGCGCCAGGCGTCGGGCATCGAGAAGTAGTGGTGCGGGCCCTCACCGGCGCCGAGCAGCCCCATCCACCGCAGGATGAGCTGGTCTGCCGCCTCGTCGCCGTCGCCCGCGCCGATGACCTTGGCGCGCACGGCAGGCCGGGTGGCCGCCCCCTGGAGGAAGACCGGCACCGTGTTGTCGGCCCGAAGCGGCCGGATCGACACCGTCGGCACCGGAAGGTACGCCAGCCCCAGCGCGGGCAGCGTCTTGATGCTGGCGGGCCGGCGGTCACGCGCCAGCTTGCGGCCCGCGTCGTCCACGAAGTCCTGGTCCGGCCAGCGGATCCGGTACTCGGCGCGGGGCTGGAAACCGCCTTCGAAAGTGACCGTGCTGCTGGCACCGGAAGTCAGCGTGGCCGGCTGGACCTTCACCGTGCCGGGGCGCGGGCCCTGCCCCACGTCCAGGCGGATCTCGCGAAGCAGAGCTTCAGGCATCGCCGCGTTGAACTCCAGGGCGATGGGGAAGTTGGCGGCACAGTCGCCGTCGGGCTGCAGGCGGCTGCACGCCACGGTCACGGCCGGCAGCGCGCGAGCCGTGAAGCTCAGCTCATGGGGCTTCAAGGTCGGGCGCACCAGCCGCAGCGTGACAGGCCTCCCGGGCGCCAGCGCAAAGGGGCAGCGCACCGCCTCCAGGCGGTCGGGCGCCTCCCACATCCAGCTGGCCTGCTGCTTCAGCCCGTCGCGAACCTCGGTCGGCAGGTGGATGGCCGGGGCCTCGGGCTGGCCCGGCGCCTCGCAGCGAACGTCTGTCGGGGTGCCGCCCAGGGGATGGGTGTAGCGCAGCAGAAAGACCTGGTCCTCCGCGACCCAGGCCGCGCCGTGGTGGGGAACAACGTTCGCGACGTAGCGCTTCATCTCATCGGTCAACGCCGGCAGCTGGAAGCGGAACGCAAGCGGCTCGCCCACGGCATGCCCGGCCAGGGACTTCAGCGCCGGCTTGACGCGGAACTCGCAGGCCCGGCCGTCACGCGCCTGGTCCTTCAGGTCCATCACCCACGTGCGGTCATCTACCCAGTGCGCCTCGCCGGCCAGCCCGCAGTCCACCTCGAACGGCCCCGGCGCGGCCACCTTGCCCATGGGCACCATGGGCTCGCTGAAGGTGGCCCGGACCTGCTCCGCACCCGGCACCTGCCCCTGCGGGCTGAAGGCGAGCACCCGCGCGGCGGGCTCTGCCGCGCTGGCAAGCAATGAGGTCATGGCCAGCGCGCAGGCGGCGAGCATCCGTGCGGAAAAAGGCTGTGCTACCCGGGCGTGAGGCATGCCGTGTCTCCCTATAGTTAGTTATTGGCGGCAATTGTGAGGGCCCAACCGATGCGCCACGGCGTGCTGCCGGCATGCGTTGGGGGTTCACTGCGTTCACCCCATTAACCTACCGGGCTATCCAGGTAGAGTCCGCCCCACCGCTGCGATGCTGGAACCGATTCCACCCCGGCCGCAATGCGCCTTTCGCCATGAAATCAATGCATGCCTCCCTGGTGGCCACGGCCGTAGCGCTGGCCCTCTGCGCCGCCGCGCAGCCCCTGCTCGCCGCCGATGCCCAGCCCTGGACGGACAAGGCCAAGAGCGCCGCGCAGCGCACCGAGTTGCTGCTGAAGGCGATGACGCTGGATGAGAAGCTGCTGCTGGTGTTCGGCTACGCCTCGGGCGATCAGCTGGCGCAGGTGGACAGCGCCGTGATCCCCGGCGTCAACACCAAGGAGGTCATCGCCACGGTGATTCCGGGTTCGGCCGGCTACATCCCCGGCATCGAGCACTTGGGGCTACCGGCCCAGCACCAGGCCGACGCGTCCATCGGCGTGCGCAATCCCAACCTGGAGCGCACCTCACTGCCCTCGTCGCTGGCCACGGCCGCCAGCTGGGACCCGCGTGTGGCCGAGGCCGGCGGCAAGATGATCGGGCGGGAGGCCCGGCTGTCGGGCTTCAACGTCATGCTGGCGGGCGGCGTCAACCTCGCGCGAGAACCGCAGAACGGCCGCAACTTCGAGTACACCGGCGAGGACCCGCTGCTCGCCGCCGACATGGCCGCCGGGCTGATCCGCGGCGTGCAGGCCAACCACATCATTTCGACGATCAAGCATTACCTGATCAACGCGCAGGAGACCGGCCGCAACATCGTCAGCGCGCAGATTGGCGAGTCCGCGCTGCGCATGAGCGACGCGCTGGCCTTCGAGCTCGCCATCGAGAAGTCCAGCCCCGGCTCCGTGATGTGCTCCTACAACCGCATCAACGATGTCTACGCCTGCCAGAACGCCTTCTGGCAGAACAAGGTGCTCAAGGGCGACTGGGGCTACCCGGGCTACGTGATGTCGGACTGGGGTGCCGTGCATTCGACCGTGCTCGCTGCCACCGCCGGGCTTGACCAGCAGTCCGGCTTCCCCTTCGACAAGGCGCCCTACTTTGCCAAGCCACTGAAGGAGGCCGTCGAGGACGGCTCGGTGCCGCGGTCGCGCATCGACGACATGGCCCGGCGCATCCTCTGGGCGATGTTCGACAAGGGCGTGATGGACCACCCGCTCAAGCCAGGCCCCATCGACTTTGCCGCCCACGCGCAGGTCTCGCAGGCCGCCGCGGAGCAGTCGCTGGTACTGCTGAAGAACGAGGCCGGCCTGCTGCCGCTGGGGGCGCCCAAGCGCGTGGCCCTCATCGGGTCATATGCTGACAAGGCCGTGCTGGCAGGCGGCGGCTCCGCGTCGGTCACGCCCATCGGCGGCACCGCCGTCACCGGCCTCGGCCCGGGCGGCTGGCTGACCCAGGTGTGGCAGCCCTCATCGCCGATGAAGGCGCTGCAGCGTCTGCGGCCGCAGACGGCATTCACCTTCGACGCGGGCACCAACGTCGAGTCCGCCGGCAAGGCCGCAGCCGCGGCGGACATGGCCATCGTCTTCGTCCACCAATGGACCGCCGAGTCGCTGGACGCGTCGCTGACGCTGGAAGGCAACCAGGACGCCATCGTCAGCGCGGTCGCCAAGGCCAACCCGAACACCGTGGTCGTCGTCGAGAGCGGCGGCGCCATCCTGATGCCCTGGAAGAAGGACGTGAAGGGCATCCTCGCGGCCTTCTACCCGGGCGCGGCCGGCGGCGAGGCCATCGCCCGCATCCTCACCGGCGAGGTGAACCCCTCTGGCCGCCTGCCCATCACCTTCCCTGCGAGCACGGATCAGCTGGTGCGCCGGCAGATCGGCGGCAAATCGGACGGCCCGCTGTTCACGGTCCGCTACACCGAGGGCGCCGCGGTGGGCTACAAGTGGTTTGACCTGCACGGCCACAAGCCGCTGTACGCCTTCGGCCATGGCCTGTCTTACACGAGCTTCGAGCTGGGCGGCCTCAAGGCAGAACAAGCCCAGAAGGCCGGCGGGCAGGTGACCGTCAAGTTCACCATCAAGAACGCCGGCAAGCGCGACGGGGCCTCGGTCGGCCAGGTCTACGTCCGTGCGCCGCAGAGCGCTCAATGGGAAGCGCCCAGGCGTCTGGTCGGCTTCGGCAAGCTGGCGCTGAAGCCGGGTCAGACCGGCACGGGCGCGGTCACGGTCGACCCGCGGCTGCTGGCCACCTTCGACGAGTCGACCGGCGACTGGGTGATCGCGCCCGGAACCTATGAAGTACAGCTCGGCGCGGGCTCGGACGACATCCGTGCCACCGCCCATCTGGCGCTGGCGGGCCGCAGGTTCACGTCGGCGCAGCTTCGTCACAAGGCGCGATAGCGCATGGACTCCCGCTTGAAAGCTCCGGAGACCGCCGCCCAGTGTGCGGCCCAGGAAGCAGCACTCGTGCTCGAGCGCCTGACCGCGGCTGACGCCATGGGGATCGGGCAATCCATCCTCGCGCTGGCGCAGCAGTGGTTTGCGGCCCGGCCCGTGGCCATTCATCTGGAGACCGACGACCATCCCCTGTTCGTCTATTTCATGGATGGCACGGGCGCCGGCAACGCGGACTGGATCACCAAGAAGAAGAACGTCGTTCGCCGGTTTGGCCACAGTTCATGGCGGGTTCGGCTGGAGTTCCTCGAACGCCAGGCCAATTTCCATGCGGAAACCGGCCTCGACCCCACCCTCTTCCAGGCCGAAGGCGGCGCCTTGCCCCTGGCGGTGCACGGCAAGGGCCGAGTGGGGACCTTGATCGTTTCGGGCCTCGACGGGTGGGAAGACCATGCGCTTGCGGCAGGTGGACTGGCGCTTTGGAACAGCCGGTAGGGAGCAACAGCCTCGCAAGTTGCTGTTAGCGTTGGGATTCACTGCATTCGCCCTTTCCGACCGGGCTCGAAGCCGGATTGCGCCGAATCGCGACATGACAATCCCGTCCATGGACATGCAGCGACCACCGGCTGAAATTCATTGGCGACAGGCCATTGAGGCAGGTGAGCTTGGCGTGTGGGACCTCCGCCTTGACCTTGAGACCGTTCACCATTCACCCCAGTGGAAACAGCAGCTCGGTTATCCCGAACCGTACAGCGCCGATAGCACCCACTTCTGGCGCTGCAGGGTCCATCCTGCCGACCTTGAAGGCATGCTTGCAGCCATGAGCGCACACGCCCGGGGCAGCCAGCCCAGCTACGAGGCCAGATTCCGCCTGCGCAGCAATGGCTCGGGGTATCGCGTCGTCCACTCGCGCGGCCGGGTCATCGAGCGCAACGCCGAGGGCCGGGCGGTGCGCATGGTCGGGACCATGATTGACCTGACCGAACGCCCATTCACGCCCCAGGGCGGGTTGGCAGACGGCCACCGCGGCTTGATGGAAGGTTTGCCGCTGGTGCTGCCGTTTCACCTGCTGCTGAGCGTCGACCGGTCGGGTATCGACAGCGCCGATGCAGAGCGCGCTGCGCTCGAGCTTGAGCGGGATCGGGTGCTCGGCATGGTTGAAGACCTGCTGCAGGCCTCCATGGCGCAACTTGAGAGCCTGCGCACTGTGTAGAGACGCGCCTGGCAAGGCCGCTCAGCGCAAGCGAGCATCCAGCCGGCTGAGCACGCGCAGGTCCTGGAAGTAGCTGCTGTGATGCGTCGTCGCGCTGTCGACGACGAGATCGTTGGGCTGGTCGAAGATTAGTTCGGCGCCGCAATCAGGCACCCATCGCCGTGGGTCACCCTCATCGCGACGACGAACGCACTCTCGCGTTGGAAGGCGGACCGCGAAACCCCTCAGTTCTGAATCGACAACTGATCGCCCAGATAACCGATCACTCGCTCATCGCGGAAGTAGTTGGTGTGATGTGTGGTCGGGCCCACGCCGAGGGCTTCGAACGTGATGTTGCCGCCCTCGCCCAGGCGAAACATCGAGTCCACGTCCACCACCAGGTCGTTGGGGCCGGGGAACACCATGTCGGCCGCACCGTACTTGACCTGGTCGCCGATGTGGCTGAAGCGCCGCCAGAACTTCCAGATCGGCTGAGCGCTCTCGTCGGGCTGGAAAGACGCGCCGATGCCGGACATCTGGGGGCTGCTGAGCCAAGGCGCGGCAAACAATTGCCGCACATCGTTGTTGTTCTTGACCAGCTGCTGCGTCGCGAGGCCCGGCACCAAGCCCACCGCCGCGTCGACGATGGGCGTGGGTCAAGAACAACAACGATGTGCGGCAATTGTTTGCCGCGCCTTGGCTCAGCAGCCCCCAGATG
>NZ_JBFUMO010000129.1:0-12428 GCF_054049355.1 Roseateles sp. P5_E11
GACCTGCCCCTGGTCGAGCTGGACGCCGTGCTGATCGAGCGCGTGCTCGTCAACCTGCTGGAGAACGCGGCCAAGTACGCGGCCGGCGCCATCCGCATCCGGGCGCGCACGGCGGGGCGGCATGTCGAGATCGACGTCAGCGACGCCGGCCCTGGGTTTCCCGCGGGCCTCGAGGACAAGCTCTTCGACAAGTTCGAGCGCGGCGACCGCGAGAGCGCCACGCCCGGTGTCGGCCTGGGCCTGGCCATCTGCAAGGCCATCGTGGAGGCGCATGACGGCCGTATCAGCGCCCACAATGTCGCGACCGGCGGTGCCTGTGTGCGAGTGGAACTGCCGCTCGGCCAGCCGCCGGCGGAGAAACCAGAGTGAGCGCTGCACGCGTGTTGATGATCGAGGACGAACCGGAGATCCGGCGCTTCGTGCGCATGGCGCTGGAGAGCGAAGGCCTGGAGGTCTTCGAGGCGGCGACTTTGCAACGCGGGTTGATCGACTCGGCCACGCGCCGTCCCGAGCTGGTTGTGCTGGACCTGGGCCTGCCCGATGGCGATGGCCTGGACTTCATCCGCGAGTTCCGCGGCTGGTCGCAGGCGCCCGTCCTGGTGCTGTCGGCCCGTGAGGGCGAGGACCGCAAGGTACAGGCCCTGGACGCCGGCGCCGACGACTACCTCGTCAAGCCCTTTGGCGTGGCCGAACTGCTGGCCCGCGTGCGCGTGCAACTGCGCAGGCACGGCGGCGGCGGCAACGACGCCGACCCGGTGCTGCGCTTTGGTGACGTCGCCATGGACCGCGCGTTACGCACGGTCACCAAAGCCGGCGAAGAGCTGCACCTGACGCCCATCGAATACCGGCTGCTGCAGGAGCTTGCCAACGCTCCGGGGCGCGTGTTGACCCACCAGCACCTGCTCAAGGCGGTCTGGGGCCCGGGCCATGCCGAGGACGTGCATTACGTGCGCGTGCACATGGCCAATCTGCGCAAGAAGCTCGAGGCCGATCCCAACCGGCCGCAGTGGCTGGTGACTGAGGCGGGCGTGGGCTACCGGCTCAAGACATGAATCCGGAAGACCTGCTGAAGCTCGTCACGACCAAGATGCCCTTCGGCAAACACAAGGGCACGCTGATCGCGGACTTGTCCGGCAACTACCTGGGCTGGTTTGCGCGCGAGGGATTTCCGAAGGGCGAGATCGGACGGCTGCTGGCCTTGATGTACGAGATGGATCACAACGACCTGCGGGGCCTGCTCAAGCCGCTGCGGGGGCGTGGCCGATGAAGCGGCTGCTGCTGGCGTTGGTGCTGGGGTCTGCGCTGGTGGTGGCCAGCCTGGCTGCCCGCGCTGAAGGCGATGGCCGCTTCACCGTCGTGCGCGTGGACCTTGCCACGCAGAAGCTGCTTCTGTTCTGGCAGGATGACCGGGGCCGGGCGCTGCGCCGGCTGGACAAGTTGTCGGCCTGGTTGAGAGGACAGGGCAAGACGCTGGCTTTCGGCATGAACGCCGGCATGTACCACGCGGACGCGAGCCCCGTTGGGCTGCTGGTCATCGACGGGCGCGAGCTCGCGCCGCTCAATCTATTGAGTGGAGAAGGCAACTTCTTTCTGAAGCCCAACGGTGTTTTCCTGCTGACGGCTCACGGAGCTCAGGTCGTCGACGCGGTGGACTACCCGGCGCTGCGCGAGGGTGTCCTGTTCGCCACGCAGTCGGGGCCGCTGCTGCTCAAGGACGGCCAGATCCATCCGGCCTTGGGCGCCAATTCGGCGTCGCGCTATATCCGCAACGGCGTCTGTGTGCTGGGCTCGCAGGCCCTGTTCGTCATCACCGAGCGGCCTGTCACGCTGCACGAGTTCGCCAGCTTCTTCCGCGACGAATTGCACTGCAAGGAGGCGCTGTATCTTGACGGCGCGGTGTCCAGCCTCTACGCGCCCAGGCTCGGGCGCAACGACCATTGGAGCGAGCTCGGGCCGCTGTTTGGCGTCGTCGAATGACGCCGGCCCAGGCCGCGCTTTCGCCGGCCTGAACCGCGCGGTGAGCGGTCTGTCGCAAGCGCGTTGGAGGCTGGCCTCTGGATCTCTAGGCTGCGCTCATTCACAAGATGAGGAGTGGCCATGCTGCAGATCCAGAACGTCTCCAAGAGCTTCGGAAAACTCAATGCCGTCGACGGCGTGTCGCTGGAATTGAAGYCCGGTGTCGTCGGCCTGATCGGCCACAACGGCGCGGGCAAGAGCACGCTGATGCAGATGCTGGCCACGCTCACGCGGCCCACCAGCGGGCGCATCCTGCTGGACGGTGAGGACATCGTCACCAAGCCCGAACTGATGCGCCGGCGCCTGGGCTATCTGCCGCAGGACTTCGGCGTCTACCCGCATCTGACAGCGCTCGAATTCCTGCAGTATTTCGCGGCGCTGAAGGGCGTGYGCGACCGGCAGCGGCTGAACGACCTGCTGGAGCTGGTGAACCTGCACGAGCAGGCCCATCGACCGGCCATCGGCTTCTCGGGCGGCATGCGCCAGCGCCTGGGCATCGCGCAGGCCCTGCTGAACGACCCCGATGTGCTCATCGTCGATGAACCCACGGCGGGCCTGGATCCCGAAGAACGCCTGCGCTTTCGCCACCTGCTGGGCGACCTGGGGCGCAAGCGCCTGGTCATCGTGTCGACCCACATCGTGTCGGACGTCGAGAACATGGCCTCGCACCTGGCCGTCATGCGTCAGGGCTGCCTTGTCGCCTTCGAAACCCCTGAAGCCGTGATCGCTCGCGCCGTGGGCAAGGTCTGGACGGCCCAGCTCGCGCCAGCCGACTACGAAGCGCTGAAGAGCCATGTGCAGGTGCTGCAGGCCCAGCCTCAGGGCAGCCGCATTCAAGTGCGCATGGCGCATCCGTCGCGCCCCTTTGCCGAGGCCGAGCCGGCGAACGCCAGCCTGGAAGAGGCGCTGATGGCTCAACGCTATGCCGATGCGCGGGAGGCCGCATGAACACCAGTCTCTACAAGACCCTGGTGCTGAACGAATGGCGCTTGCGCAGCCGCCGGCTCAGCAGCCTCGTCATCCTGCTGGCCGTGGTGGCCGTGAGCTGGTTGATGGTGCTGGACCCGAAAAGTGGCATGGCCATGATGGTCGTGAACAAGCAGCGCATCGCCTACGAGAGCCAGGCACYCGCCTTTGCGAGCAACCTGATCGCGTCGCTGCTGTTCGGCCTGGCTGGTTTCTACCTGGCGCGTGGTCGCACGCAGGAAGACGTGCGCTGCGGCACCGCTGCCGTGCTGGCCGCCACACCCGTCAGCAACGCGCAGTTGCTGGGCGCGCGCTGGCTGGGCGCCTTCGGCTTCCTGCTTTCGCTGGGCACCGTCGTGATGCTGACGGTCTGGGTGTTGCAACTCGTGCGCGGGGAAGGCCCGTTGCAGCCCTTGCCCTATCTGCAGATGCTGGTGTTCGGGCTGGCACCCGGTCTGATGCTGTGCGCCAGCCTGGCCGTGCTGGCCGACGCCTGGGCGCCGCTGATGGGCAAGCGTGGCGACGCGCTCTACTGGGTCTTCTGGATGGTGCAGTTCGCCTTCATCCCGGCCACGCTGGGGCAGGGCGCCGTGCGGCTGACCGGCTGGCAGGTGTTCGACATCAATGGCATGTCGCCGTTGCTGGTCGGCGTGAGCCAGTTGATGGACGTGACCCACATCAGCGTCGGTGGCAGCCCCTTCGACGCGACGCTGCCCAGCCTGCACATGCCCGCTGGCCTGTGGAGCGCTGAGTTGATCGCTTTGCGCCTGGGCTCGATGGCGCTGGCCCTGCTGCCGCTGCTGCCCGCCGTGATGTTCTTCCATCGCTATGCACCAGACTGCGTGAAGCTGCGCAACCCCGCCGGTCGCTGGCGCATCGTGCAGTTGCTGCAATGGCTGCTGCGCCCGCTGCTGCGGCCTTTCAGCGCCGCCCTTGGCCTGTTGCTGCGCGCCAGCGCCCGCCTGCCAGGCCTGCCCGGCCGCTGGCTGGCGGACGTGAGCCTCGTGTTGCTCAGCCAGCCGCTGTTGGCCTTGGCGATGGGGGCCGGCACGGTGGCCTGCGCGGTGGCGCCGATGGACCTCGTTCCCGCGCTGCTGGCCGCAACGTTGTGCGCCTGGGGCATGGCGGTGGCGGACGTGAGTTCGCGTGATCTGCAGAGCGGCACATGGGCTCTGGCCAGCGCAGTACCCGGCGGCGCGTGGGAGCGCGGCTGGCGCCAGGTGCTGGCGGCCTTGGGGCTGGGGCTGCTGCTGGCCTTGCCGGCCTTGCTGCGGATCTCAACGGTGCAAGCCTTGGCCTGCGTGGCCGGCCTGCTCTTCTTGAGCGCAGCCGCCACGCTGCTGGGCCGGCTGACCCAGGGCTCGCGCACCTTCCTCGCGTTGTTCCTGTTCGCGCTCTACCTCAACCTGCAGAAGACCGGCGTGGCTGCGCTGGACCTGTTGGGTGTGGACGGCGCGGCCAACGCAGCCAGCGTGGCCGGCTATGCGCTGGCGGGCGGGCTGGGGCTGGTAGCACTGCTGGCCTGGCCCCGGCTGCGTCGGACCTGATCCGCCGGCTCTGGCCTACAGCGCCTGCGCGAGGAGTGGCGCAAGATTGACAGGCCATGACTGCACGCTTCGCCGTCCTTCTGCTCGCCGCCACCTTTTGCGGGATGGTCGGCGCTGCTCAGGCCGACGAGCTGCCCAGATCAGCGGCCTGTCGCACCGCGCTGAATGCGCTGGACGAAGCGGAGGAGGCCATCGCGGCGGCCGCTGCCGCTTCATCGACCAGCTTGTCCGATCAGCAGCGCCAGCACTCGGTGGCCGCGCGTCTGCAGCCGCTGCGCAAGCGCGTGGCGGATGCCTGCCTTGGCGGGCTCACCACCTCGCCGCCGCCCTCGCAGCACAGCTGGGTGGTGCCGACCGCGCCCGCACGGCCCGGCGTGGTGGCGCCCCGGGTGCCCATGCCAACCGTGCCGCCCGTGGCCTTGCCGCGTCCGCAAGCGCCGGTCACCGTGACCCAGTGCAATGCCGCCACCTGCCTGGCCATCGATGGCTCGACGCTGACGCGGGTCGGCCCCACCCTTGTCGGACCGCGCGGTTCATGCACCGTGCAAGGCGTCTTCCTGCGCTGCCCGTGATCAGCGCCGCGACCTGCTGGCCAGCACCAGCGCAATGCCGCCGAGGATGGCCGCCGAGGCCAGCAGCAGGCGCGGGGTGACGGCCTCCGACAGCAGCGCCACGCCGCCGAATGCGGCAATCAGCGGCACCGACAGCTGCACGGTCGCGGCCCGCAGCGCGGACAGCCCGCGCAGCGCGGCGTACCAGATGACATAGCCGATGCCGGACGTGACGGCGCCCGAGGCGACGGCCAGGGCGATACCGGTGGTGCTGGCGCGCGCCTGGGCTGCGAACAGCAGGCTCACCAGCAGAGCGAGTGGCGTGGCGCGCAGGAAGTTGCCCGCTGTCGCCGCCAACGGATCGCTCACGCCGCGGCCGCGCAGCGAGTACAGGCCCCAGGCCAGGCCCGCTGCCGCCATCATGGCCGCGCCGAGGACCGGTGGCGCCGCCACGCCGGGCGACACCAGATAGACCAGMCCCGCCACGGCCAGAGCGAGGCCGAACCAGGCCAGGGGCCGGAACCTCTCGCCCGAGCGCAGCCCCACGCTGAACATCGTCACCTGGACCGCGCCGAACAGGATCAGGGCGCCCGTGCCCGCTGACAGGCTGAGGTAGGCGAAGGAGAAAAAGGCGACGTAGGCGAACAGCATGGCCGCGGCGAGCCAGTCGGAATGCGTGGCGGCGGCCTGGCCGGGCCTGAGCCGCACGATGGCCGCGAGGGTGACCGCCCCGGCGGCCAGCCTGATGCTGCCGAAGCTGGCCGCATCGATGAGATCCTGCCGCAGGGCGAGCCGGCAAAGCAGCGAATTCGCCGCGAAGGCCAGCATCGCCGTCGTGGTCAGGGCCAAGGTCTTCAGCAGGGGCAGGCCGGCGCGCGACTCAGACATGGACCCCCACCAGGACCGCGGCCCAGCCCAGCAGCGCGACGCCCAGCGGCGTGCTCAGCCGGTGGCCCCAACGGACATTCTTCTCAACCGCCATGACCGCGGCCAGCAACAGCATCCAGCCGAGGCTGCCGGTGCCGAGCGCAAACATCAGCAGCATCAATGCCCAGCAGCAGCCGACACAGAACAGGCCGTGGTGGGCGCCCAGCATGAACGCGTGCCGCGCCTCGGCGTGGCCGCGCCAATGCTGCATGACGAAGCTCAAGGGGGTGCGGCACTTCTCCAGGCAGCGGTGCTTGAGGCTGCTGAACTGGAAGGCCCCGGCCAAGGCGATGATGGTCGTGCCGATCAGCCAGCCATGCCAGGCCAGCAGGGGCACGCCGTTGACGAGCGCCAGCAGCCCCGCGTGCAGCACATGGGCCACGAGCCCGAAGCCGCCCCACACCGCCATATAGCCCAGGYCCAGCAGCAGGAGCAGCCGGCGGTGGTCCGCCCGCCGCGCCGTCAACCGGTCGAAGGCATTGAACAGGGGCAGGGTGGTCGGCAGCATCATGGCCGTGGTCATCAGGATCCACGCGGCGCTGTAGAGCAGCGCGGGCACGATGACGTCGCCGCCGGGAATGACCCGGCAGACGAAGGCGGCCGGGCCCGAGGCCGTCCAGTCGCCGTGGTCGAGGTAGCGGCCATAAGGGCTGCCCGCCCAGGCCCACAGCGCCAGCCAGGCGAGCCCGGCCAGCGCACTCAGCACGACGAGGAACACGCGGCGATGACGGGATTCGCCTGCTGGCGGACCCGCCGCTACGGCGCCGCCAGCGGCGCTCAATGGTGCACCCTTCGGCCTGCGGCCTTGCCTGGCCGACAGCGCGGCCAGGCGTTCGCCAGGCATGGGATGCCCACAGGGCATCCCATGTCCGGGCTCACTCCCGCCAAGCGGGAGCGAGCTTGCTTGGGGCGGCCCTGCGCGGCGCTCATGCGTCGAAGACGAAGGTGCTCTGCAGGGCGTTGTGGTTCTTGAGATCGAGGTCGATGCCCAGTGCCGGGTTCTTGGAACGGTAAGTCGGGGCCTTGCCGACAAACACCGGCGCGCCCGGCACCGTCGAGAACACGGTGTCGGACAAGGTCGTCAGGCCGCCCATCGCGCCGCGATAGGGCTCGAGTTCGGCGTAGTAGTTGGTGCCGATCTCGAGGATGCCCTTGCCGTCTTGCACGGTGAACTTGATGGGCGCCCGCTCGACCGACACCACCGTGCCAATGAGGGCGGCGAGATCGGCGACCGGCCCGCCGGCCTGGCCCGTGTAGACCTTGAGCAGGGCTGCCTCCTGCGCCGCCGATGCCTTGTCGTCGACAAAGATCGCGGCGGTCCAGTTGCCTTTGAGGATATTGCCGGGGACGTGGGCCACGGCCGCGATGGTGTTGCCGCCGACATCGACGCCGTCGATCACGCCCTTGTCGATGCGCCAGGCGACGATGGTGTCGCAGGTGCCGTTGTCTGGGTCCTCGCCGATCCAGCACGGGCACAGCACATTGCAGTTGCAAACCTCGAGCAGACGACCTTCCAAGTGATAGCCCATATGACTCTCCGTCAAAGCCAAACACAATGAACTTGTCGCCGTGGCTCGGCCGGCAAGGCAAAAATCATCCTACGCCGCGGTGCCGGGTCGAGTCCAGGTTCGTTGAAGACGGCATCCTCAATCGATCACCCCTACTTCGTCGCATCTACTCCGTCGCATCGGCATTCGCCGCCCGCAGCGGGTCCGACACCTCCAGCCAGTCGAGATCGTTCTCCAGCGTGTGGAAGGCGTCGTCGCCGATGTCGCCGGCGTCGCGCATGGCCAGCAGCACCTGCCGGGCCGCCTGCAGCGCGGCGCGGTAGCTGTTGTCGTACTCGGCACCGAATGAAGCGAATGGGCTGCCGCTTTCATGCAGCGGCCGGCCCAGGTGCATCTTCAGGTTCTTGCGCACCAGGCTCGCGGCGGGGGAGCCGTCTGCGGGAAGTTGCTCAAAGGCGGCCTCCAGCATGCGCTGGCGCGCGGCATGCTCTTCGTGCGCCACCGGGTCGCCGTCCTTCAGATTGAGCGCGCGCAGCAAAGGCTTCAGTGTCAGCCCCTGGATCAGCAGCGTGCCCAGCACCACGAGGAAGGCCGTCAGCACGATCAGGTCGCGGGCCGGAAAGCCTTCGGGCAGCGCCAGCGCCGCCGCGAGCGTGACGATGCCGCGCATGCCCGCCCAGGAGATCACCAGCCCGCTGCCCACGCTGGGCCGCAGCATGGGCCGCGGCGGATTGAAGCCGTGGCGGTGGTCACGCCAGCGGATCGCGGCGTTGAAGGACATGTGCCAGGCGACGCGCACGACGATGACGGTGACCAGCACCGCGGCGGCCACCAGCAGGTATTGCGTTCGGGCTGACGGCTCCAATGCCATCAGGATGKGGCGGATCTGCAGCCCGATGAAGATGAACGCAAAGATGTTCAGCGCGAACACCACCGTGGCCCAGACCGCGTTGGTGGGGATGCGGATGCGCGCCGGGATGCGCGCCGGCGCCATGCGCGCCAGCGTCATGGCGAAGCAGACCGTGGTCAGCACGCCCGACAGCCCGACATGCTCCGCCAGCTGCCACACGCTGATGGTGCCAATGAACTGCAGGATGATGGCCGTGGGAATGTGCTGCACATGCTCGAACATGCGCTGCACCAGCCAGCCCAGCGCAGGCCCCGCGATCAGGCTGCCCAGCACGGCCAGCAGGAAGGTCGGCGCCACCGCCTGCACCGAGAAGCCGCCGGCCGCCACTGCACCGACGGCCAGGCGGTAGATCAGCAGGGCGCTGGCGTCGTTGAGCAGGCTCTCGCCTTCGAGGATACCCAGGATGCGCTGCGGCGGGCGCAGCGGCCGCAGCACCGCAGTGGCCGCCACCGCATCGGGCGGCGCGACGATGGCGCCCAGCGCCACGGCCGCGGCCCATGGCAGGCCCGGCACGAGGGCGTGAGCCACCATGGCCACTGCGGCCGTCGTCAGGCCCACCGCGAAGATCACGAGGCTGACCAGAGGCGCCCAGTTGTCTCTGAGGTCCCGCAATGACGCGTCGTAACCAGCGTCGACGAGAACCGGCGCGACGAACAGGGCCAGCACCAGTTCGGGCGGCAGGCTGGGGCTGGGTGCACCCGGCACCAGGGCCAGCAGCGCGCCGCCAATGGCCAGGAACACCGGGTAGGGCGCGCCCGCACGCCGCGCGGCGGCAGCCAGTGCCACGGCGGCGACGAAGAGGACCAGGATTTGTTCGAGCTCCTGCACCGGCCGGAGTATGGCGACCTCGCCCTGGCAAAGGAAGGCGGGCCCGGCAGGCCGACGGTCGTAGCATCGCTTCCCAACACCCAGTCCCCAGGCCGCGCCGTGAAGGCGCGCCGGTTGCTTACCGAAAGCAAGTCATGACCGGCATCTCCGAGCGTCTGCTCACCGCCTTTGAAACGCACGACGTTGAAGACATCCGGGCCGTCCTCGATGCCGGCTTCGATGCGAGTTCAAGCATCGGCGGCAAGACGGTGGTCAACCATCTGATCGAGATGTACTTTCGTTCGGACCGGTTTGCCACCTGCCTTCGGTTGCTGCTGGAACGTGGCGCCGTGCTGGACGACCCGCACCTGGCGCCGGTGCTGCTCAACGACGCCGACGCGCTGGCCACCGCCGCGGCGACCAATCCAGCGTTGCTGCGGCACCGCACGCAGATGCCCTGCACCTTCACGCCGCTTGACGGCGCCACGCTGCTGCATGTGGCGGCGGAGTACGGCCACGCAGAGGTCGCCGAGCGGCTGTTGGCACTGGGCGCAGACCCGAACGCCGCGGCCGATGTCGACGCCGACGGGCTGAACGGTCAGACACCGCTCTTCCACACRGTCAATGCCAACGCCAACCGCTCGGCGCCTGTGATGCGCCTCTTGCTGGCCGCCGGCGCGCGGGCCGATGTGCGTTTGCGGGGCATCACCTGGGGCCGCGGCTTCGACTGGGAGACGGTCTGCTACGACGTGACGCCGCTGTCCTACGCCCAACTCGGCCTGCTGCCGCAGATGCAGCGCACCGAGGCCGACACCTACGCCAACATCGTCGAACTGCTCGCGGCCCTGGGGCGGCCCGCGCCGCGGCTGGGCAATGTGCCGAACCGGTATTTGCGCTAGCGCTCCCGCAGGCGATCCAGCACCGGCTTGACGTCGATGATCGGCGTGCCGTCGAAGGCTTCGAGATGGAGTGCCTGGTAGCGAAGCGGGCYGTCTTTCTCGACCAGCGTGACGCGGTGCAGCCCCACCGGGTTGGGCCGGTCCTGCGAGCGGGTGCTGAACACGCCGCGCAGCGGGGCGTTCAGGTCGTCGCGTGGATGCACGCTCAAGGTCTCGCGCTGGCCGCGGTCCAGCCAGGTCAGCAGCAGGATGTCGTCACCGACCTGCAGGTCGCGCAGGCCCGCCTCGAAAGCGGGCAGGAACTCCAGCCACGCCGTGGGGGCGCCTTCATCGCCTTGCTTGGGCGCCTGCTCCCGGCTCGTCAGCGGTGAGCGCACATGGCCGATGGGTTGGAGGACGAACATCTGTTCTGCGCGACGGCGCGGCGCCAAGCCTCAACGCTGACGCCACGGCGGCGGCGTTTCGTTGGTGATGTCCGTCGCCCGCGCCCGCTCGGCGTCGAGGGGGCGGATCTCCAGCGTCAGACCGAAGGCCAGGCAGGGGTTCTGCGCGGCGAGTTCGGCCGCTTCCTCCAGGCTCGTGGCGACGATGAACCAGTAGCCGCCGACGATCTCCTTGGTCTCCGCGAAGGGACCGTCGGTGACCAGCCCATGGGCAACGAGCTTGCCTTCGGGCGCCAACCGGCTCCCGGGTTTCATCCGCCCCGCCGCGAGATGGCCCTCGTACCAAACGTAGAACTGATCGATGGCGCGCTGGACGTCCTCGCGAGACGCTTTTTCGTCCCACTGCCCACGCGACACAACGAGGTATTCGTGCTGCGGTTGGTTCATGGGTGGATGGTAAATGCAGGGGGACCGTGGAGCGTTCCGCGGAGGCCGAGTTGGGGAGCCAGACCTCCCGCGCCACGGCCTTTGCATCGATTGCTGAAGCCTCCCATAGGCAGCTTCAGGCTGGGGCTGTCCTTGGTAGTTGGCGCCCGAGGGTCAGCAAAGTGCCCATTGCGGGTAATCGCCTTGGCTCGATCAATTCACGCACCCGGCCATGAGCAGGCGCAGGCGAACGTCAGCTTTGTTGTGCATCAATTTGACCTTGGCTGAGCAGGCAAGAGTATTGCGCTCGGTCTGTGATGTGTTGTCTCTAGGCTGGAAGTGATCATTTCCATCCAAGGGAATTTCCCCAGCCTCGAGCCTCAGTGCACGTGTTCCGTGGCGCGCCCGATCGCTTCAGTAGCGATTTCGGAGCCGTTCGCCATGATCGGTCTGTCTCCAACGGCCATTACCTGGTGTTCGCAGTCTTCGTCCGAGAGGCTGTACAGCGACTGGATGAACACCAGACGTACCATGACCTCGGGGGGCGGTCGGCCGCACTTGCTGCGGTCGGGTCGCGGGCAAGGCGCATCGACCTGAGTCGAAATAGCCGCGAAGTCGATCAGTTCGTCCATCGCTGCCAGATTGGCGATGAAGCCGCGCCCATCTGGTCCTGACGCTGATCCTGACCGAACAGGTCGGACGAATGCTGGCGGCGCCAGAAGGCAGACGGCTTGATGCACGGCGTGATCATCGTCCGGATAGTGCCCGAGACGGCCAGCGGGCGTGAGAGCGGTTTTGGGAAGCGCCCCATCGAAGCAGAGGTAGGATTCCAAGCGCCACAGTTGTTTGAGCGTGTTTGAGTCGCTTTTCTTCAGCCGGCGTGTGATAAAGCCTTGGAAATAAGGTAGTCAATTCTCTCGAGCTGACTACCCTGATCGCATCTGCAGGTCCGCTTTAGGCAGAATCGACCGTGGGCTCAAGTGTAACGTAACGCATTATCTCGGAAAAATCTTTGGAATGATTGATGCTGTACATCCACTGAATCTGATTGTCGGGATTCGTCATATCGTAGTTGATGCAGAGAGTCTGCACGCCCGCTTGGTGGGCCCATTCGTCATTTAATGAATTTCCTATAAATAGCGCTTCATGCGGCTGGATTTCTCTCTCTTCCAGCACTTGCGTGATGTATTGAGATTTGCCCTGGAAGTCATACTTCGTTCCAATGATGGATTTCAATTCGCTATTTGGTCCGAATTTCATGTCGTTCGCGCGAACATCCTCAAATTTCTCGTAAAGGTTCCCGAGCACTCGTTTAATGATGTGTTTAATGGATCCCGATACGATAAACATTGGAATTCCGGCCGCATGCAGTTGATTTACCGTTTCGACCACGCCTGGCAAGAGTTGAATGTCAGCAGAAATTTTGTCAAGGACGGTATTCTTTAGTCGACGTTCGCGAAATTTCTCTTCGGTTATCCGGCACCAATC
>NZ_JBFUMO010000130.1:0-12421 GCF_054049355.1 Roseateles sp. P5_E11
GCCTGAAACCCAGCTCGGCTCGCTGCTGAGCGCCACGCGTGCCGGCGAGCTGGATGTCGAGGCCTTGCCGCCGCCGGGCTCGGCGCGCGGCGCAACCTCCATCAAGGGCCGCGTCACGGCGGTGGACAACCTCGTCGACAGCGCCACCGGCACGATCAAGGTCAAGGCCGAGTTCGACAACAAGGCCCAGTCGCTTTGGCCGGGCCAGTACCTGCGCGTGCGCGTCACGCTGCGCACGCTCAAGGGCGTGACCGTGGTGCCGCAGGCCGCCATCATCATGCGCGGCAACGAGCGCTCGGTCTACGTCGTGGCGCCCGACAACACCGCCAAGCTGGTGCCCGTGCAGCTGCGTCAGGCCATGGGCGAGCAGGCGGTGGTGGAGGGCCTGGACGCGACGGCCCAGGTCGTCATGGAAGGCAAGCAGAACCTGCGGCCGGGCACGCCACTGCGCATTCAAGCCAGCGGCGGAGCGGGCGCCGCATCGGCCCCAGCGTCTGCCGCTTCGGGCGCTGACAAATGAGGCTCACCGAGCTGTTCATCCGGCGGCCGGTCATGACCGTGCTGCTGAACCTGTCACTCGTCATCGCCGGCCTGGCCGCCTGGAGCCGCATCCCGGTCGCGGCGCTGCCGTCCTACAACACGCCCATCATCAACGTCGGTGCGTCGCTGCCGGGCGCATCGCCCGAGACCATGGCCTCGTCCGTCGCRCTGCCGCTGGAAAAGCAGTTCTCGACCATCGCCGGCCTATTGACCATTTCGTCGACCAACACGCTGGGCAACACCTCGCTGACGCTGGAGTTCGACCCCTCCCGCAACATCGACGCCGCCGCCGTGGACGTGCAGGCGGCGCTGTTCCGGTCTTTGCGCGCGCTGCCGGCCGAGATGACCTCGCCGCCCAGCTACCGCAAGGTCAACCCGGCCGATGCGCCGGTGCTGCTGGTGGCGCTGACGTCGCCTTCCATCGACCYGACCGAGCTGAACGACTACGCCGAGAACCTGCTGTCGCCGGGCCTGTCCACCATCGACGGCGTGGCCCAGGTGTCCATCTTTGGCCAGAAGCGCTATGCGGTGCGCATCAAGGTCAAGACGGACCTGCTCAACCAGCGCAACATCACGCTGGACGAGCTGCAGACGGCGGTGCGTGCCGCCAATGCCAACACGCCCGTCGGCGTGCTGGACGGCTCGCGCCAGACACTGACCATCCAGGCCAACCGCCAGCTGCGCAACGCCGCCGAGTTCGGCCGCACCGTCGTCGCCTCGCGCAACGGCGCGCCGGTGCTGCTGCGCGACGTGGCCGACGTGCAGGACAGCGTCGAAACCAGCAAGACCTACTCCACCTACCAGGGCGAGCGCTCCATCGTGCTGGCCATCCAGCGCCAGCCCGACGCCAACACCGTGCAGGTGGTGGACAAGGTCAAGGCCCTGCTGCCGCGCTTCGCGTCGCAGATGCCGGCGTCCATCCAGATGAGCACGCTGAACGACCGCTCGGTATCCATCCGCGAGTCGCTGCACGATGTCTACGTGACGCTAGCGCTGACGGTCGGCCTCGTTGTGCTGGTGATCTTCATCTTCCTGCGCCGCGCCGTGGCCACGTTGATCCCGACGGCCTCGCTGCCAATCTCGCTGATCGGCGCGCTCACGCTGCTGTTCGCGCTCGGCTACTCGCTGGACAACATCTCGCTGCTCGGCATCACGCTGGCCGTGGGCCTGGTGGTGGACGACGCCATCGTCATGCTGGAGAACATCGTCCGCCACGTCGAGGACGGCATGAAGCCCTTCGACGCGGCCGTGCGCGGCGCGCGCGAGATGGCCTTCACCATCCTGTCGATCTCGGTGTCGCTGGTGGCCGTGCTGATCCCGATCTTCTTCATGCCGGGCGTCATCGGCCTGCTGTTCCACGAGTTCGCGGTCGTCGTGGGCCTGTCCATTCTTGTGTCGGCCGTGGTGTCGCTGACGCTGGTGCCTATGCTCTGCAGCCGGTTGTTGAAGGCCGACGAGCACCATGAGGATGGCCCGATGGGGCGCCTGTTCGAGCGCGGCTTCACATGGACGCTGGACACCTACACCCGCACGCTGGACCTGGCCCTGCGCCACCGCAACTGGGTGCTGGGCGTGGCGCTGCTGAGCTTCATCGCGACGGTGTGGTTCTACATGACCATCCCCAAGGGCTTTTTCCCCGAGGAGGATATCGGCCAGATACAGGCCAGCACCGAGTCTGCCGAGGACACATCCTTCGCCGCGATGACCCTGCTGCAGGAGCGCGTGGCCGCCATCGTGCGCAACGATCCCAACGTTTTCGCCCTGAGTTCGGCCGTCGGCGGCGGGCCCTCGGGCAGYGCCACCAACACCGGCCGCATGTTCATCAACCTGAAGGCGCGCGGCAGCCGCGAGCCCATGCCCAAGGTGCTGGAAGGCCTGCGCAAGAAGCTGCGCGCGGTGCCCGGCATCCAGGTCTATCTGCGCCCGGTGCAGAACCTGCAGCTCGGCGGCCGCCAGAGCAAGAGCCGCTACCAGTACACGCTGCAGTCGGTATCCACCGGCGAACTCAACACCTGGGCAACCCGGCTGCAGGAGAAGCTGCGCGGCGATGAGCGCTTCCGCGACATCACCAGCGACTCGCAAATGCGCGGCCTGCAGGCCAGCCTTGTCATCGACCGCGAGCGCGCCGCCATCCTGGGCGTGCAGATGCAGGACCTGCGCAATGCGCTGTACGGCGCCTTCGGCGAGCGCCAGGTGTCCAGCATCTATGCCGAGAGCAACACCTACCAGGTCATCATGGAAGCCGGCGAGGACGACCGCAGCAGCGAAGCCGCTTTCGACAAGATCTACCTGCGCGGCAAGAACGGCGCGCAGGTGCCGCTGACGGCCTTCGCCACCGTGCAGCGCACGCTCGGGCCCACGGCGGTCAACCACCAGGGCCAGCTGCAGGCCGTCACGATCAGCTTCAATCTCGCACCCAACGTGCCGCTGGGCGACGCCACCAAGCAGATTGACGCCTTCACGCGCGACATCAAGCTACCACCCAGCATCATCACCAGCTACGGCGGCGACGCGGCCGTGTTCCAGGATTCGCAGGGCGGCCAGCTGCTGCTGATCGGGCTGGCAGTGGCCGTGATCTACGTGCTGCTGGGCGTGCTCTACGAGAGCTACATCCACCCACTGACCATCCTGGCCGGCCTGCCGTCGGCGGCGGTGGGCGCGCTGATCACGCTGCAGCTGTTCGGCATGGAGCTGACCATCATCGCCACCATCGGCATCGTCATGCTGATCGGCATCGTCAAGAAGAACGCGATCATGATGATCGACTTCGCGCTGGACGTGCAGCGCAGCCAGGGGCTCAAGCCGGCCGAGGCGATCCGCCAGGCCGCGATCCTGCGCTTTCGGCCCATCATGATGACGACGCTGGCGGCGCTGATGGGCGCGCTGCCCATTGCGCTCGGCCTGGGCGCGGGGGCCGAGTTGCGCCAGCCGCTGGGCCTGGCCGTGGTGGGCGGCCTGATCCTGTCGCAGGCGGTGACGCTCTACATCACGCCGGTCATCTACCTGGCGCTGGACCGCTTCAGCGGCACCGGGCCGGACGTGCGCGAAGTGGCGGACTTCGCCAGCAAGGCAGCCTGATCAGCTCAGTTTCAGGCGGCCTTCGCGGCTCTCGGTGAGCAGCCGCTGGGCCGCGCGCTCCAGCATGCCGATGACGGCGTCAAAGCCTGCGACCGGGCCGAAATAGGGGTCGGGGATGTCCTGGCCGGCCAGCTCGGGCACGAAGTCGGTCAGCAGCAGGATCTTGGCGTGGTGCTCGGGCGCTGCCTTGGTGCGCAGCGCGTCGACATGCTCAGCCTCCATGGCCAGCACGAGGTCGTATTGGCCGAGCTGCTCAGGCTCGACGCGGCGCGAGCGCCATTTGCGGTCGAGGCTGTAGTTGTGCCGGCCCAGTGCCGCTGCGGCGCGGGCGTCCACCGGGCCGCCGCGCGGGTCAGCATGCACGCCGGCCGAGGCAATGGTCTTGAACACGTCGCCAAGCTTGGCCCTGAAGATGGCCTCGGCCATCGGTGAGCGGCAGATGTTGGCGGTGCAGACGAGCAGGATGGCGGCCATGTCAGTTACTCAGTTGCGCGGGACGAGCGCCGGGCCGCTCCCAAGCCGGCCCGCAATGGTGATGTGCTTGCCGGTCGAACCGGCAAGCATCGCCGTCCCCGCGGGGGACCGGCCAAGGTAATCCTTGGACGAGGGGCTCACGATCTCGCAAGTTCCGTGCGCATCGCGTCGACGACGGCCTTGTAGTCGGGCTTGCCGAAGATGGCCGAGCCGGCGACGAAGGTGTCGGCGCCCGCCGCGGCGATCTCGCGGATGTTGTCGACCTTGACGCCGCCGTCGATCTCCAGGCGGATGTCCCGGCCGCTGGCGCTGATGATCTCGCGCGCCTTCTGCAGTTTCTTCAATGCCGACGGGATGAAGCTCTGGCCGCCAAAGCCGGGGTTGACGCTCATCAGCAGGATCACATCGACCTTGTCGATGACCCACTCCAGCACGTCCAGCGGCGTGCCCGGGTTGAACACCAGGCCGGCCTGCTTGCCCTCGGCCTTGATGAGCTGCAGCGTGCGGTCCACGTGGGCGCTGGCCTCGGGGTGGAAGGTCACCACGTCGGCGCCGGCGCGGCAGAAGGCCTGGGCCAGGCTGTCGACCGGTTGCACCATCAGGTGCACATCGATGACGGCCGGCGTGCCGTCGGGCTTCACGGCATGCTTGCGCAGCGCCTCGCACACCATCGGCCCGAAGGTCAGGTTGGGCACGTAATGGTTGTCCATCACGTCGAAGTGGATCCAGTCGGCGCCGGCGGCGAGCACGTTCTTCACTTCGTCGCCCAGGCGGGCGAAGTCGGCGGACAGCAGGCTGGGGGCGATGCGGTATTGCGGTGCGGCGGGCATAGCGGGGGATTCTAGGCAGCCCGCTTGCCCCGCTTCAGCGGCCCGGCCGCTTGAAGCTGTCGCGCGCCTTCTGCGCCTCGGCCCAGTGATGGCAGCCGGGCTGGTGGTCGTTGATCAGCCCCATGGCCTGGATCAGCGCATGCATGGTCGTCGGGCCGACGAATTTCCAGCCGCGCTTCTTCAGGTCCTTGGACAAGGCCTCGGAAGGCGCCGACGTGGCCAGGTTGTGGGCCACCGAGTTCTTGGGCGGCTCGAAACGCCACAGATAGGCGGCCAGCGAGCCCTCGGTGGCCACCAGCTCCACGCAACGCCCGGCGTTGTGGATGGCCGCCTCGATCTTGCCGCGGTGGCGCACGATGCCGGCGTCGGCTAGCAGGCGGTTCACGTCCTTCTCGCCAAACTTGGCGACCTGGTTGTAGTCGAAACCCGCAAAGGCGGCGCGAAAGGCTTCGCGTTTGTTCAGGATGGTTCGCCACGACAGGCCGCTCTGGAAGCCCTCCAGGCACAGCTTCTCGAACAGGCGGAAGTCGTCGGCCACGGGCCGGCCCCATTCCTCGTCGTGATAGCGCAGATAGGTCTCGTCGCCGGGCGCGGCGGCGCACCAGGCGCAGCGTGGGCGGCCATCAGGGGGCAGGAAGAGGGGTTTCATCGGTATTTGTCAGCGAGTTGGCGCAGCGTGCCATCCTTCTCCAGCTTGCGCAGCGCCTGGGTCAGGCGTTCCTCATGGGCGGCCGGCAGGTCGGCGCGCAGCGCGAGGAACTGCGGCTCCTCCTGGAAGACGGTGCGGCCGAACCTGAGCTTGTCGCCCAGCTTGCTCTGTGCCACATGGCGCTGCAGGTTGATGTCCTGGCCGTAGATGGCGTCGGCGCGGCCCATGACCAGCATCTGCAGGGCCTCGCGCTCGGAGCTCACCTCGGCGACAGCCACATTGGCCGATACCAGCCGGCGCGCCAGCGCCGTGCCACGCATGACCAGCACCGGCTTGCGGCGGCTCAAGGCGGCCAACTGGGCCAGGGAATCGGGGTTGCGCGGGTCGTCGGCGCGCTGCACGACCACGTGGCGGACGGTATACAGCGCCACCGGCGCATAACGCCATTGTTTCTCGCGCTCGGGCGACTTCAGCAGGCAGAAGAAGGCATCAATGAGGCCGTCGGCCAGCAGGCGTTCCACACGCTTGAGCGGCACCTGCTGGTCCAGCCCCGTGAAGTGCAGGCCTGCGTCCTGCCGCTCGACGGCGTGCAGGATTTCCAGGCAGAGCCCGGGTTTGAGCGGGCCGCCGTCGGGGTCGTACTTCACTGTCGAGCTGGCCTGCTGGACCGTGCGCAGCGTCAGCTCCTGGGCCGGCGCCGCCAGGCTCAACAGCGCACTCAACAACCAGGGCCAGCGCAGCACTTAGGATCACACACCCCGAAGAACATGCGGCGAGCATAGCCCCCGAGACGGACAATCACCCGATGGCCAACCCCCGTTTCAGTTGCAGCGTCACCGTGCAGACCCTGCCCGAGCAGACCCATCTCGAGCAAAGCCTGTACGCCTTCAGCTACACGATCACGATCGAGAACACCGGCGATGTGCTGTCCCAGCTCATCGGCCGGCATTGGGAGATCACCGATGCGCGTGGCCAGATGCAGGTCGTCGACGGCCTGGCCGTCGTCGGCCACCAGCCCGTGCTCGCCCCAGGCCAGAGCTTCCAGTACAGCTCCTGGGCCCAGATCGGCACCCCCCAGGGCACGATGCGCGGGCGTTTCCTGTGCGTGACCGAGGGCTGCGAGATCTTCCACACCGAGGTCGACGAATTCCTGCTCGCCGACAGCGCTTCTCTGCATTGACCTGGGATCTCACAGCTCTCCTGAACGCGGCCGACCCGCAGGCCGCGCTCGCCGAGCGCAATCTGTGGCTGGTGCGCCTGCTGGAGTGGCTGCGGCACGCGCCGCGTGAAGAGGCCTCATCGGGCACGCCGCTGCCCATCGTGCGCCTGAAGCACCTGCTCAATGTGCTGGAGCGCCACCCCGAGCACGCCTGGGCGTTTGCCAATGTCATCGGCGGCGTCTGGAACGACGTCGATGCGGTGGCGCTTTTCGCCGAAGTGGGCTTCGCGCCGCGCATGGCGCTGTGGCATGAATTCCTGGGCCGGCTGCGCCGCCGCCTGTTGCCGGCCACCACCGATACGCGCGACCTCGCGGCACTGTTCGAACTGCTCTTTCCCGACGAGGCCGACGAGGACTGGATCGCCGCCATCGACGATGAGCTGCTGGCGCGGTTGGGCCTGCTGTTTGCCGCCACGCCCGACGACGGCTGGCGCATCGAAGCCAACGCCGCGATCACGGTGCTGGTCAGCAGCGTGCATGCCGCCGGCCTGGCCGGCCCGCTGCGGGTGCGCATGGATGCGGAGTTGGTGCAGGACAAGCCCTTCCACCAGCTCCCCGCCGCCTGGGCGGCCGTCGAGCGCGCGCTGGCCGGCGCCGATGACGATGCGGCCGCACTGGGGTCGGCCATGCAATACCTGCACGCGCTGCTGGACCGCTGCCGCGCTGCTGCGCTGACGGTGCCCGAGCATCTGGAAGTGCATGGCGTGTCGGTGGATCTGATGTTCTCCGTCGAGCAGCTCACCGCGCGGCTGGACCGCATCGATGCGCTGCTGGCCTGCCTGCTGTCCCACGAACCCCAGCGCGAGCTGCTGCGCCTGGTGTCGGGCCTGGTGCGCGTCGTGCACGAGCGGCGCAGCCTGCGCACGCTGTTCGCGCGCCACTACTCGCTGATGGCGCGCAAGGTGGCCGAGCGCAGCGCCGAGACGGGCGAGCACTACATCACCCGCAGCCGCGAGGAATACCGCGACATGCTGCGTCGCGCAGCCGGTGGCGGCGCTGTTTTGGCCGGCACCACCTTCCTGAAGTTCGGCATCGCCCTGCTCGGCTTCACGGCCTTCTGGGGCGGCTTCTGGGCCGGTGTGAACTACGCGCTGTGCTTCGTCCTCATCCACCTGCTGCACTGGACGGTGGCCACCAAGCAGCCGGCGATGACGGCCCCGGCCATGGCCGACAAGCTGCTGCACATCGACCGCGACGACGCCATCGTCGGTTTCGTCGACGAAGTGACCCATCTCGTGCGTTCACAAGTGGCCGGCATCATCGGCAACCTCACCGTCGTGGCGCCGCTGGTGCTGGCGGTGCAGGGCCTGTGCTGGCTGGCCTTCGGTGCGCCGCTGGTGGGCGTGCGGGATGCCGAATACGTGCTGCATTCGCTGAGCCTGTTCGGCCCCTCGCTGCTGTTTGCCGCCTTCACCGGCACGCTGCTGTTCGCGTCCAGCATGATCGCCGGCTGGGTGGAGAACTGGTTCGTCTTCCACCGCCTGGACAGCGCCATCGCCTGGAACCCGCGCATCGTCGCGACGCTGGGTCAGACGCGCGCGCAGCGCTGGTCGCACTGGTGGCGGGCCAACATCTCCGGCCTGACGGCCAACATCAGCCTGGGCCTGATGCTGGGCCTGGCGCCGGCGCTGTTCGGCTTCGTCGGCCTGGGCCTGGAGGTGCGCCACGTGACGTTGTCCACCGGCCAGCTCGCCGCCGCCGTGGGGGCGCTCGGTGTCGGCGTCATGACGACCTGGGCCTTCTGGTCCTGCGTGCTGTGCATTGCCGGCATCGGCATGCTCAATGTCGGCGTCAGCTTCTTCTGCGCCTTCAAGGTGGCGATGCGCTCACGCGGCGTGCGCCTGGCCGACCGCAAGCGCGTCTATGCCGCCATCCGCGCGCGGCTGCGGCGCCAGCCCTTGAGCTTCCTGATCGCGAGGAGTTAGTCCTCGCGCCGCTCGCCCTTCTTGCGGCCCGAGAACATGGTCCACCAGATGATGAAGACGAAGATCAGCAGCGCGCCGAGGGCTTCGAGGATGAGGAGCAGCATGGGGTGGTGGACGCGTGGGGTGCTGGCGGCGATTCTAGGAAGCCTGGCCGCCTGCTCGTCGCCGCCTTTGCAGCCACCGAGCCCTGCGCCCGTCACGCCCACCGCGCCCAAGGCTGCGTCGCGCTGGGTCGCCGCCGACTGGAAGGATCTGCCTGGTTGGGGGAGCGATGACCTGCTGGCCGCCTGGCCGGCCCTGCTGGCCAGCTGCCAGCGCCCCGCGCCGGGCTGGGCCGAGTTCTGTGCCCGCGCCGCGCTGCAGGCGCCCGCCGACCCGCTGGAGGCCACGCTGTTCCTGATGAAGCATCTGCGCCCCTGGCGGCTGCAGGGCGAAGGCGGTGAGGCCGCCGGGCTGCTGACGGGCTATTTCGAGCCCCAGCTCGCGGCCAGCCGCACGCGCCAGGGTGCCTTCCAGTGGGCGCTGCATGCGCTGCCCGCCGATGCCGCGCTGCGTCGCACGCCGCGCCGCGACATCGACACCCATCCGCGCTTCACGGCGCTGGAGCTGGCCTATGTCGACGATCCTTTTGCGCTGCTGCAAATCCAGATCCAGGGCTCGGGCCGTCTCGTCGTGCGTGATGCGGCTGGCGCCGAGCGCATCAGCCGCGTCGCCTACGCGGGCCACAACGATCAGCCCTTCCAGTCTGTCGCGCGCGCGCTGCTGGACCGTGGCGAGGTGGGCGACGCGACGCCACGAACCCTGAGCGACTGGGCGCGCCGCAACCCGGCCAAGGTGCGCGAGGCCCTGGCCGTCAACCCGCGCGTCGTCTACTTCCGCGAGGAGCCCCTGCCCGATGTGAACCAGGGCCCGCGCGGCGCCCAAGGCGTGCCGCTGACGCCGGGCCGTTCCGTCGCCATCGACCGCAGCTACATCGCGCTGGGCACGCCGCTGTGGCTGGACAGTACCGCGCCGCTGTCGACGACACCGCTGCGTCGCCTCGTGCTGGCCCAGGACACCGGCAGCGCCATCCAGGGCGCCGTGCGCGCCGACCTGTTCTGGGGCTGGGGTGAAGAGGCCGCGCTGCAGGCCGGCCGCACCAAGCAGGCGCTGCGGATGTGGGCGCTGTGGCCCGAGGGTTCCAGCCCTACTCCGAAACCTTGACGCCCTTCCAGAAGGCGTAGCGGCCCTTGATCTCGGCTGCGGCGGGCAGCGGGTCGGCGTAGTACCAGACCGCATCCGGGTTCATCTCGCCGTTGACGAACAGGCTCAGGTACTGCGCCTGGCCCTTCCAGGGGCAGCCGCTGCGGTGGTTGGAGAAGGTCGTGTATTCCTTCTTCAGCGCTTCGGCCGGAAAGTAGTGGTTGCCTTCGACGACCACCGTATCGTCGCTCTCGGCGATGGTTACGCCGTTCCACACTGCCTTCATCGTCTGCTCCGGGAGAATTGAGGGATGAGACGCTACCACTCCCACCTCGGCCGCGACATCGTCCTCACCGGCGGCAGCGCCCGGGATCTCGACCCCGGCCAGTTCGGCGTGCTCGCCATCGACGGCGGCGCGGGCGGCTGGTCGGTCGTGCACAAGGGGCCGGAGGGCGACGTGGACGAGCTCAACAACGAGATGCACTTCGAGACGTGGGAGGAGGCGCTGGCGTTTGTGAAGGAGTTGATCGGGATGATGGCGGCACCATGACTGCGGCGGTGCAACCCTTGATCCTGTACGGCGCCGAAGCCTCGGGCTCGGTTGCCGTCGAAGCGGCGCTGACGCTGCTGGGGCTGCCCTACCAACTGATCGAAGGCGCCACCTGGGTTGAGCCGGCCGCCCGCGAGCGCGTCGCGCCGACCAACCCGATGCGCCAGATCCCGACGCTGGTGCTGGAGAGCGGCGAGGTCATGACCGAGAGCGCGGCCATTCTGATCTACCTGGCCGACCTGCATCCCGAGGCACGTCTGGCACCGGCGCCCAGCGACCCGTTGCGCCGGCAGTTCTTGCGCTGGATGCTCTATGTGTCGTCGGCGATCTACTCGTTGCATTGGATCAAGCCGGACGTGAAGCGCATCGGCGCGCCCGACAGCGCGCGGGATGCCGTCGTCGAGGCCGTGCACGAGCGCATTGCCTTTTGCTGGTCCAACATGGATAGGCAGCTGACGCCGGGGCGTTATCTGCTGGGCGCTGAGTTGACCGCGCTGGACCTCTACGTCGCCGTCATCTCCCGCTTCGGGCCCTGGCGGGAGCGCTTCTATGAAGCCGCGCCGCGCATGGCATCAGTGGTTCGGCGCATCGACGAGGAACCGCGGCTCCTGGCGCTGTGGCGCGAGCGGTTYCCGGAGGAGTGAGCTTGAGGCGCCGCCGACCGCGATGGATGGGTTGGCTCTGGGGCTGCCCGTCTCTCTAAAGTAGATATCGCAGGCGCCTATCTGGCGTTGCCCTATATGGGCCTCGGGGCGCATGGCTTTGCGGTGGCGTCACGCCGCTACCGGGGCACCGATCTTGATCGCGTCAACCGTTCACAGGTCGCGAGACTTGTGGCGCTGTCACATGCGCGGACCTGCTGCCAGCAAAGCCCCGGAGCCGCTTGGGTGCAAGACTCAGCAACTGCTGCCGCTGCGCCCTTGTTTCACTTTCATGTCATTGCGAAGTGAGCGGTGCTGCCAGCCCGACCGGGTCTGGGGGCGACCAACGCTTCACTCTCGCCTGCGGACCAATCGCAGCAGACTCAGCAACTCGGACTTGGTGATGACGACGCCAGCAATGACGACTTCCTGCGTCTCAGCGTTTCCCAACACCAGTTGATGGCTTCGCGTGGCCGCTGCACCATGGCCGACGACCACGACGTTGTCGACGTTTGGCGCCTGTGTGGACACGGCGCCTGACATGCCACCGATGAAGACCGAGCGCGCGGCGCTTCGGGTTGTCGAGCCGGCCCACATGCCGACGGCGACATTGCTTGAGCCCGTGGTGGCATGCATGGCCATGGCGCCGACGATGACGTTTTCGTCGCCGATGCCCGCGTCCGCCATCGCGTGCGCGCCGACCACGGTGTTGTACTCCCCTCGCGGTATGTTCTTGCCTGCGGCTACGCCCACAAAAACATTGCGCGAGCCCTGCAGAAAATTCTCGGCGGGAGTGTATCCAACGGCGGTATTCCCCTCGCCGCTCTCGAAGTAGCGCAAGGCGCTATCGCCGATGCCCGTGTTGTTGCCGGCCGAAACCAGCGTGCTGCAGGCCAGCCTTCCGACCGCTGTGGCGCCCACGCCGCCCACCATGCTGCTGAGCGCTTCAACACCAACTGCGGTGCAGTCGATCGCATTGAGCGAGGAATACATGGCCAAGGAGCCGACACCCACGTTGTTCATGCCCTCCGTCTGGCGGCACATGACCAAGTCGCCGAGAGCCGTGTTCCACGATCCGACGGTGCAGGCACTCAGCACGTTCTCGCCAACGCCCACATTCGCCTTGCCGGTCATGTAATAGGCAGGCGATGGGCTGAAGATGTAGTTTCTGCGCGGGTGCGCCGGCACCAGAGGGCTGCCGTAGATGAGGCCCGAGTCCGCGCTGTTTGGCAGGGGCGCACTCGCCGCGATCTCCGATGGCTTTGGGGAAGAGAGGACTTTCCGCCGGGCGGCGTCTGACGTGGCGGAGACAGGGCGGTCGTCAGTGTCTACC
>NZ_JBFUMO010000131.1:0-12254 GCF_054049355.1 Roseateles sp. P5_E11
GCCGAGATCACAGCGCGCACCGGTAGCGACCCGGGGGTGTACTACCAGAGCCTGACGGCGGCCCTCGGCACACCGCACGCCGACCGCGTCGAAGGCCCGGCCACGCGGGAGCAGAAAGCGAGGCTGGCCGCGCTGACGGCTGCGAACGTGCAGGCGACTTCACTGGCAGGCGAGCCCATCACTGCGGTGCTGAGCAGTGCGCCGGGCAACGGCGCGGCGATCGGTGGCATCAAGGTGTGCACGGCCAGTGGCTGGTTCGCCGCGCGGCCGTCGGGCACCGAGGACATCTACAAGGTCTACGCGGAGAGCTTCCGCGACGAGGCGCATCTGCAGCTGCTGGTCCAGGAAGCGCGCGGCGTGGTGGACGACGCGCTGGCTGCGCCTTGATCAGGCAGCCGCGAGTTCGGCCACGCCTTCGCTGACGAACACGCAATCGCCGTCCTGGAACACACGCACTTCACCGGCTGCGAACGCCTGCCAGGCCTCGCCATGGGTCAGCGGCTCCGTGGAGACCAGCGCCATGCGGTCAGCCGGGTTGTTGACGGTGGCCAGGTCCACACTCAGGTCGCCGTCGCGCAAGGAGACGTGGCCGAAGGGCGGGCGGCGCTGCAGCCAGTGCAGCTTGGTTGACGCATGCGCCAGCATGGCGCGGCCATCGGTCAGCAGCAGGTTGAAGCGGCCGTGCTCGGCGATCTCGTGGATCCAGGGCGTCAGCGTTTCGGCCAGTTGCTGCCAGTCGGGCGGCTGGTTGCCAAAGCGCTGCTGGAGCTTCTGCATCAACCAGCAGAAGGCTCGTTCGCTGTCGGTCTGGCCGGCCGGCGTGAAGCTCCCGTCCAGCTGGGGGTGAAAGTCCTTCAGGTCGCCGTTGTGCGCGAAGACCCAGGTGCGACCTGCCCAGTCGCGGCGAAAGGGGTGGCAGTTCTCCAGGGTGCGGGCGCCCTGGGTGGCCTTGCGGATGTGGGCGAGGATGTTGCGTGCCTGCACCGGGTGGTGGCCGAAATGACGCGCCAGTTCGGATTCGGCCGCCGGGCTGTCCTCAACGGTGACTTCGCAGCGCTCGCCGTCGTGGAAGGCCACGCCCCAGCCGTCGACATGGTCTGCGGTGCGCCCGCCGCGAGCTGCGAAGCCGCTGAGGGAGAAGGTGGCGGCGGCCGGCTGGCGGCTGTTGAGGGCGAAAAGCTCACACATCGGTGGTGGCGGAAGCTGTCAGTACGGGTGGCAACGCTGCAAGTCTGCAGGCCGATGACACAAAACCCAACAAAGCTTTTGTCATGAGCTCATGCCTGTGCGGGTTCTCACGTTTCGCGGGCGCGCCGCAGGGCGTTAGGCTGGGCTGTACCACCTTCAGGAGACGCCCGTGCCGAAGTGCCTTGTTCCCGTCGCAGCTCTGCTGCTTGCACTGACCGCAAATGCCCAGGAAACGGCCTGGCCGTCCAAGCCCCTGCACTTCGTCGTGCCCTTTGGCCCCGGCGGCGCCAACGACATCGTGGCGCGCACGGTGGCCGAAGCCACGGCCAAGCAGCTGGGGCAGCCGATCATCATCGAGAACAAGCCCGGTGCCGGCTCCATGATCGGCGCGGCCTATGTGGCCAAGGCCGCGCCGGACGGCTACACCTTCCTGACGCCGGCGGCCGGTGTCATCACCAATGCGCTGATCAAGACACGCATGCCCTATGCCGAGAACGACCTCGTGCCCGTCGTCATGATGGCCGTCAGCCCCTCGGTCGTCGTCGTGCCGGGCGACTCGGCCATCAAGGATCTGAAGGGCCTGATCGCGGCGTCCAGGAAAGGCCAGGGGCTGAACTTCGCGACGGCCGGCACCGGCAGCACGCCGCATTTCGTGGCCGAGATGCTCAAGCTCAAGGCTGGCGCCAAGCTGCAGATCGTGCCCTTCAAGAGCGGCTCCGAAGGCATGGCGGCCGTTGTCGGTAACCAGGTCGATGCGACCTCCGAGGCCAGCCCCGTCGTGCTGTCGATGGTGAAGGCCGGCAAGCTCAAGGCCATCGCCTCGACGTGGAACCGTCGCATCGCGGCTTTGCCCGACCTGGCCACCGCCCAGGAGCAGGGCTTCAACGACGTTTTCATTGGCCATTGGTCGGGCGTGTTCGCGCCCAAGGGCACGCCCGAGGCCATCCTCGACAAACTCAATGCGGCCGTGAATGCGGCGCTGAAGACGAGCGAGCTGCGCGCCAAGCTCATCCCGCTGGCCATCGACCCGACGGGCGGCAGCCGCGAGGACTTCCGCAAGTTCCTGGTGGCTGAGAAAGCCCGCCTGGCACCAGTGGCCAAGGCGGCGCAGATGAAGGAAGACTAGCGGTCGGCTTCGACGAGGGCGCGCATCGCGGCCAGCAGCACATCCGTCGCTTCATCCGGCGTCAGCAGTTCGGCGCTGACGAAGGCGCCATTGACGAGCAAGGCCAGCTGAGCGGCGAGTGCCTTCGGCGCGCGTGCCTTCAGGCGTTGGGCGATGACTGTGAGGCGTGACCGCAGCGCCTGCATGTGCGCGCGCGCCACGCCGCGAGCCGGGTGATCCTGCTCGGCGAACTCGGCCGCCACATTGATCTGCGGGCAGCCGCGGTAATTGGCGCGGCCCAGGCGCTCGCCGATCCAGCGCATGTGCGCTTCCAGCTCGGCCTTCGCGTCGCTCGCGTTTTCCGCGGCGACCCGGTCCCAGGTCGCCCAGAAGTCCACGTCCTCGCGCTCCAGGAAGGCCACGATGAGGTCGTCTTTGGTGCGGAAGTGGCGGTACAGGCTGCTCTTGGCGACGCCAGCCTGCTCGATGACCAGATCGATGCCGACCGCGCGAACGCCGTTCTTGTAGAACAGCTCGGACGCCACGCCCAGCAGGCGCTCGCGGACGTTCTGAGCTTCGGGGGCAGTTTCAACAGGCATGTTCATCACGGTGGTCGATTCGGTGTTGACACGATACAGACCATTCTGTATCGTTCAAAGAACAGACAGGTCTGTCTCGTTTCAAAAGGATGATCATGAGCAGGGATTTGGGCAAGAAGGCGGTCGCGGTCTACGGTGCCGGCGGGCACACCGGGCGATTCGTCGTCAACGAGGCGCTGAGGCGCGGTTTGCGGGTGGTGGCGATCGGGCGGGATGCGTCGCGACTGCCGGCTGGCGTGGAGGCGCGGGTCGCGACCATTGACGACGCGGCCGCGCTGGACGCGGCACTGCAGGGCTGCGGCGTGGTCATCAACTGCGCCGGGCCGTTTCTCGACACGGCGGCGCCGGTCATCGAGGCCGCCCTGCGCGCTGGCTGCGGCTATATCGACGTGACCGCCGAGCAGGCCAGCGCTGAAGCCGTCTTCGAGAACTTCGATGCCCGGGCTCGCGTGGCTGGCGTCGCCATCATTCCGGCGGCGGGCTTTTACGGCGGGCTGGCTGACCTGCTGGCGACGGCGCTGATGGGCGACGGCGCCGTGCACGACCTGGCCATCGCCATCGCGCTGGACCACTGGTGGCCCACCGAGGGCACCCGCAAGACCGGTGAGCGCAACCAGGTGCCGCGCGTTGTGCTGCAAGGCGGCCAGATCGTGCGCATGCCGACGCCGGCGGCCCAGCGCGACTGGCGTTTCAGTGCGGAGCACGGCGAGCAGGCCATGGTCGAACTGCCCTTCAGCGAGGTCATCACCATCGCCCGCCACCTGCGCGTGCAGAACCTGCGCTCGTGGCTGACGCTGTCGTCCCTGCAGGAGATCCGCGATGCCACGACGCCGCCGCCCGAGGCCAGCGATGCGCAGGGTCGTTCAGCACAGCGCTTCGAGATGGTGGTCCAAGCCGGCGAAGGGGCGAGCGCGAGAAAGGCCATCGCCCGTGGCCAGGACATCTATGCGGTGTCGGCGCCGCTTGTGGTGGAGGCGGCCGAGCGCATGCTGCAGCCATCCTTCAAGCGCAGCGGTGCGCTCGCCCTGGGTGAGGCCTTCGACGCCAAGGACTTCCTTCAGTCGCTCAGGGAGTTTGAACTGCAATTGGGCTGAGGAAAGGCGCCAGCCAGCGCATCTGCGGCTTGTCGCGGCCCTCGGCGGTGGGCTCCAGGGACAGGAAGTAGTCGCCCCAGGTCGGGCCACCGGCCCACCACAGCCAGCCGTCCCAGACGTCGGCATTGGCCTGCAGATGCTTGAGCGCGCCGGCCACGGCCTGCTCACAGACTGCGTTGGCGCCTCCGCCCAGCTCACCCAGGATGGCGCGGCGCTTGTTCTTGCGCAGCCATTCGGTGAAGCGCTTGAGCCGCTCCGCGCCGATCTCGGGGCTGACGCATTCGGGGCTGGTGCCGGAGCCGTCCTTGTCGAAGTACTGGTGCACCTCGAAGACCATGCGGTCCAGCGGGTCGCGCACCTGGCCCATGACCTCGGCGTTGGGCGTGCCGTACCACTTGGACTCGAACCAGCTCCAGGCACCGGTGTAGCCGTTGCCGGGCACGGTGATGAGGTTGGTCGCGCCGGTCTTGCGGATGGCATCGATGGCGGCCTGGGCGGCCTGGCCCCAGGTCTCGGTCGGCATGTTGCGCGGCTCATTGACGAGGCCGAACTGCACTTTCGGGTTGTCCTTGAACTGCAGGGCCAGGCGCCGCCAGAAGTCGGCAAACGCGGCGATGGGCACCTCGGGCTTGCCGACATGCACCTCCTTGTAGGCCGCGTAGTTGTGCGGGTCCAGCAGCACATGCAGGCCGCGGGCGGTCGTGCCGTCGACGAACTCGCGCAGGCGARCGAGTTCCGTCGGGTCGAACTCGCCGTTCAACACCGGCTGCAGGCGCTCCCAGCGGAAGGCGATGCGCATCAGATTCATGCCCTTGGCCTGGAAGTAGGCCGTGCTGGCGACGCTGGGATAGACGAAGTCCTTGCCATAGATGCCGGGGAAGGGCAGCTTCTCGCCCCATTCGGCGCTGGACAGGCTGATGCCGCGCCAGGGCAGCAGTTCGGCCGCGCAGGTGCCCTGGACGAGGGACGCCAGCAGGCAGGTGGTGGCGAGGTGTCGCAGCTTCATGGATCAGTCCTTCGTCAGGGTGGTGCCGTACAGCGCCTGGACCAGGTCGGTCCGCCAGGCATGGGCTTGCGGGTCATAGAGGCCGAAGCCCGAGGCCAGTTCCCAGTACATCCAGGGCAGCTGCCGGGCAGCCATCTCGGCGCGCATCGCCTTCAGGTAGCGCACCCGGGCGCCGAGTGCCGCGCGGCTGTAGGCGCCGAACTCGCCGACCACCACGGGGTAGCCCAGGCGCTTGCCTTCGTTGGCGGCCAGGTCGAGGCCTTCGCGGATCTTGGCCAACTGGGCGGCGTCGCAGCAATCCACGCCCACGGGCGGCGAGGGGCTGACCCATTCCGCACCCTGATGGGTGAAGGTGAACGGCTCGTAATGGTGGACGGTGAGCAGCAGGTTGGCGTCGGCCGGCAGCTGCAGCTTGGACAGGGCCCAGGGGCTGTTCCACTGCACCGGGCCGATCATGACGATGCGGTTCGGGTTGCTGGCGCGCACCACGCGCAGTGCGCGCGAGGCCAGGGTGTTCCAGTCGGCCTCGAGCTTGTTGTGCGGCTCGTTGTAGAGCTCGAACACCAGGCCCGGCCCGGCATTGGCGAAGCGCTCAGCGATCTGGCGCCACATGGCCAGGAAGCGCAACTGCACCACGTCCGCCGCGACGCTGGCTTCGCCCGCGTCGACGGCATCGCCATCGAGCTGGTGGTAGTGGTGCATGTTCAGCACGACGGTGACATTGCGCGCGAGCAGCTTGGTGACGATGCCTTCGACGCGGGTCATGAAGGCCGCGTCGATGGTGGCTGCGGCATCCAGGCTGGCGTGGTTGCTCCAGCGCACCGGCAGGCGCACCGCCTGGCTGTAAGACGGGCTGGCGCTCGGGCCGACGAGCTGGATGAATTCGTCTTCGACCTTCAGCCCCCAGGCGCCTTCGCTGGGCGCTTCCAGCATGCTGCCGAAGTTGATGCCGCCGCCCAGCGCCGCGGCGGCGGTGCGGGCCTGTGCCGAGGCGCCGGGCGGTGTCCCGGACGGCGTGGTCGGGTAGGCGGCCCAGGGGTCTGTGGGCGTGGGCGGTGCCGGCTCGGCGGCGGCACCACCACCTCCGCCACCGCAGGCAGCAAGCAGCGCGATCAGCAGGGCAGTGGCAAGGCGGCCCATGGCGTCAGCCCCGCGCCGGCGGTTGCACGCCGAGCGCGGCCAGCACGTCCTGGCAGGCACCCATGGTGTGGTAATCGGTCTTGCCGGCGGGACTTTTCTCGTCGGTGACCTTGCTGTTGTCGGGCGCGAGGATGCGATACCAGGCGCCGTGCTCGTGGTCGACGAAGTGCTGCCAGGCGTAGGCCCAGATCCGGTCGTACCAGGCCCAGTAGGCGTCGTCGCCGGTGCGTACGGCCAGCCAGGCGGCGGCGGCAAGGCTTTCGGCCTGGACCCAGAAGTATTTGTCGCCATCGCACACCGTGCCGTCCGGCGCGAAGCCATAGACGAGGCCGCCGTGAACGCCGTCCCAGCCGCGCTGCATGGCGGTGTCGAAGAAGTGGCGCGCCGTCGGCACCAGCCAGCCGGGCGCCGCTGCGCCCAGACGACGATCCAGCATCAGCAGCAGCTTGGCCCACTCGGTGAGGTGGCCGGTCTGGAAGCCCCAGGGCCGGAAGATGTTGGTCTTGTCTTCGCGGTTGTAGTCCCAGTCGAGTGTCCAGTCGGTGTTGTAGTGCTCCCAGACGAGGCCGCCCGCGAGCGCCGCCTGGCGTTGGGCGATGGACGTGGCCAGGGTCAGCGCACGGTCGAGGTAGCGAGATTCGCCGGTGGCGGCGTGAGCGGCCAGCATGGCTTCGCAGGCGTGCATGTTGGCGTTCTGGCCGCGGTAGGGACCGATGCCCCAGTCCGGCGTCGCCTCGTCGGCGTAGAGGCCGTGGGCGGGTTCCCAGAAGTGCTGCTCCATCAGTTCGAAGGTGGCGGCGATGCCTTCGCGCGCGCCGGGCACGCCGGCTTCTGTGGCGTGCGAGTTGGCCAACAGCACGAAGGCCAGGCCGTAGCAATGGTTGGCGCCGTCGAGCACCGTGGCGCGGCCGTCGTGCCAGTCCAGCACCCAGGCATAGCCCCCTTGCGGCTGAGCATGGACCTGGTTGACGAAGGCCAGTGCGTGCGCGACGTCGTGAACAGGTCCGCCAAACCAGCGCCAGGCCAGCGCGTGGTTGAAGACGAAGCGCGTGCTGCTGACGAGGTGGCGGGTGCGGCGGTCGTAGATCGTGCCGTCGTCCTTGAAGAACTGGAAGCAGCCGCCGGTTTCGTCGCGCGCACGCGGCGCGTAGAAGTCCAGCGTGTGGCGGATGTGCGCCCACAGTGTCTCGGGTTTGCGCAGGTCGGGAGGCGTCATCTCAGTACCTCGTCTTTCAGGAAGCGGGTCAGCTCATCGGCCATCAAGGCATGCACGTCGATGCGCGGATGGGCCCAGGAGAAGGCCTCGAAGCGGTAGCTCCAGACCTTGGCGTCGCCCTCGCTGCGCAGCGTCTGCACGGCGCCCAGCACGGCGCGCGGGATGGCCGGCTGTTCGCGTGGCGCCGACATGCCGCCCATCAGCAGCACGATCCTGGCTTGCGGGTAGCGCGCGCGCAGGCCGCGTACGAAGGCGAGATAGCGCGGGCCGAAGTCAGCGGCGATGGTCTGGCCCTTCGAAGCCGGGAAGCCATGGTCGTTCTGGCCGAGGTTGAGCAGCACCACGTCGGGCGCGCGTGCTTCGGGCGGCGCGACCGGTGCGTCCAGGCGCGGCGCGTACCGGTTCCACACTTCGGGCATCAGCAGCTGGTCCCAGGTCGCGGTGATGCCGATGCCGCTGATGGCGATGCCAACGTAGTCCGCGCCCAGCTTGGACGCTGTCACTGCGCCATAGGCCCGCGTGCCGTCGTGGCTGGACAGGTCGGCGTATTGATCCTCGCCGATATCGCCGTTGCATGCGCCGGCGGTGATGGAGTCGCCGTAGAACTCCAGCTTCAGCGGCCGGGGTGCGGGCGGGTCGAGCAGCTTGCCGCCTTCGGCCAGGCGCAGGCCGAGGAAGACGCTTTCAGCCTGCGAAGCCTCGGTACGCTTGACGAGGCGCAGCTCGTGTTCTCCGGCCGTCAAGGGCAGCCGCCAGTCGGCCGGCCCGTCGCTGCGCAGTGCCAGTGCGTGGCGGCGGCCGTCGACCTCGACGGTGAAATGGTTGATACCGCCGCGCGACGGTGCCAGGCGCAGCGTGAGCTGGTCGCCGGTGAAGCGGGCGCGCAGCTCGCTGCCGCTCCACGCCAGCAGCTTGCCGCCGGGCGCGCTGCCGATGCGGCCGATCCAGCGCAGCTTGGGATCGTCCGCGGCTATCAGGCCTGGCTTGCTTGACGGCGCCTCGCGCACGAAATCGCTCGGGTGGAGTTCGGGCGGGAAGATGCCGGCCGACATGACGGCCAGCAGGCTCGCCGGGCGGCCGCTGCCGGTCCATTCGTCCTTCTTCACGCGCACGTGCAGCAGGTGGGCACCGGGCTCCAGCTCGCGACCGACGACGGCGTAGTGCCAGCCGAGGTAGCCCTTGCGTTCCGGCACCTGGCCGCGGAGCGTGACGACGGGCCCGTCGTCCACCCAGGCTTCGAGGTTGCGGTAGTGCTCGCTTTCGGCGTGGAAGACCGCGACCTCGCGTCCCCAGACGAGAAAATGAGCCTCGGCATCGTCGGCCTTGCTGACCCAGCCGGGCTGCTGGCCGGTCCACTCGGGATGCACCTCGCCGCCACGCTCGAAGCCATGCACCTGGTAGGGCTTGAGGGTCTCGCCGGCCAGCATCCGCGTGAACTCGTGAGCGCGCCCGTAGACGGGCTCGGGCAGCGGCGCGGGCGCGGCGACCGGCCCGCGGGCGGCTGCCCGCAGTGTCTCGGCCAGCGCAAGCGCGATGCGCTGATGGCCGGTGGCGTTCGGGTGGACGGGCTCGTCGTAGAGAGCCGCCCAGCGGTCTTCGCCGGCATCGACGCGGGCCTGCATCCAGCGGCCGAAGTCCAGCGCGGCGAGGCCGTAGTGAGCGGCCAGCTTCAGCTGCGCATCGACCGCGTCGCGCGCCTGGTTGCCCTGCTGCGTCAGGCCGAGCACGACGACCGCGGGCGGCTTCTTGGAAGTCAACAGTCGGCGCAGGATGGCTTCATAGCTGCTGCCGCGCACGGCCGGATCCAGCCACTGGTCGTTGACGCCGAACTCGACGATGACCAGGTCGGGCGACTTGTCCAGCACCTGCGTCTGCAGCCGCTGCACACCGGCGGCCGAGTCGGTGCCGCTGACGCCGGCGTTGACCAGCTTGGCCTTCGGTCCCAGCGATCTGGCGAGTAGTGCGGCCCAGCCGCGCTCGCGGGGAGGCTGGGCGGCGTAGCCGGTCGTGATGGAGCCGCCAATGGTGGCCAAGGTGATCGCCTCGCCAGCGTCCAGCCTTTGCATGACGGCCTGCAGCCGTGGGTCGTTTGCCGCCTGGCCGACGGCCGGCAGCATCAATGACAAGTACAACGCGAATCCCTTCAGAAATCTCATGTCAGCCCTTGGTGGCGCCCGCTTGCAGCCCGGCGACGAACTGCTTCTGGAAAACCAGGAAGAGCACGACGGCCGGCAGCGAGGCGAGCAGCGACCCCGCCATCAACACGGCGGCCGATTGCGGGTTGAAGCTCAGGTCGCCCGCCATCTTGCCGAGTTGCAGCGGCAGGGTCAGCGTGGCCGCGTCGTTGACGACGAGYAGCGGCCACAGGAAGTTGTTCCATTCGCCCACCGCCACAGGGATGGCAATGGCCGCCAGAGCTGGCCGCAGCATGGGCAGCACGACGCTCCACCAGATGCGCAGCGTGCCGGCGCCGTCCAGGGTCGCCGCGCTGATGAGTTCATCGGGCACGCTCAGCATGGCCTGGCGGAAGTAGAAGACGACGAAGGCCTTGGCCAAGCCCGGCACCAGCAAGGCGGCGTACGTGTTGATCCAGCCCAGCTGCGCCACAGTGACGAAGTTGGGCACGATGGTGACTTCCCACGGCAGCATCATCGACACCAGCAGCGCGCGGAACAGCCAGCGGCTGCCGGGGAAGGGCTTCTTGGTTAGCACGAAGGCGACGAGGGACGCCGCCAGCAGGCTGACGACCGTGACGACGATGGTGACGAGCAGGCTGTTGGCATAAAAGCGCAAAAAGCCGTGGCCCTCGACCTGCACCTGCAGGATGCCGGCGAGCTTGGTCGGATCGGCCGTGGTACCGGCCCAGTCGGGGTTGAAGAAGTTGCGCGACGTGGGAGCGTGGGGCAGCAGCGTGGGCGGCTGGCGCAGCAGCTCGGCCACGGTCTTGAAGGCGCCGGCGGCCATCCAGTAGTAGGGCAGCAGCATGGCGGGCACCAGCAGCCACAGCGGTGCCTGGAGGAGGCGAGTCCACTTCATCGCCCGCCCTCCCGGCCGATCAGCTTGAGGTTCAGCCAGGTCAGGCCGAACAGCAGCGTCGTCAGCACCCAGGCGGCCGCCGAGGCCAGGCCCAAGTCGAGCTGGCGAAAGCCCCGGTCGAAGAGATAGGTGACCAGCATCAGCGCCGAGTCCAGCGGGCCGCCGAGCGTCTCGACCGCGCCGTAGAGCAGATAGGGCTCATAGAAGACCTGGAAGCTGGCGATCATGCCGGTCACGCTCACATAGACCAGTGTGGGGCGCAGGTTGGGCAGCGTGATGTGCAGCAGCTGCTGCCAGCGTGAGGCACCATCCAGACGCGCGGCCTGGTAGAGCTCTTCGGGGATGGCGCGCAGGCCGGCGACGAAGATGACGAGGTTGTAGCCGAGCACCGACCAGACGCCGACGAGGACGAGAACGGGCATCGTCCATTGCGGGTCACCGAGGAAGCGCGCCGGCTCCAGGCCGACGGCCGCGCGGATGCTGTTGAACAGGCCATAGGCCTCGGAGTTGGCCAGCCACTTCCAGGCTGAGATGGCGCCGACGCCGCCGGCCACGGCCGGCAGGAAGAAGGCCACGCGCACCCACTGGTGCAGCCGCGAGTTGCTGCCGAAGTTCAGCGCCAGCACCAGGCCCAGCAGCACGGCGATGACCGACACCGAGGCCATGTAGGTGGCGGTGTTGCCCAGCGCCGTCCAGAAGCGCTCGTCGGCGAAGAGCTCGGCGTAGTTGCGCAGGCCGATCCAGTTGGGGGCGTCGGTGGCGTGGTAGTCGGTGAAGCTCAGCCAGGCGGAGCGCAACACGGGCCAGACGCCGAACAGGCCGAACAGGGCAAAGAAGGGCGCGACGAGCAACATGTCACGGCCATGGCGGCGCCAGATCATGGCTGCGCTCCCAATGCTGCCAGTGCACGGTTCATGACGGCGGCCGCGCGGCTCAGCTCCACCTGTGGGTCGCCGCCGGCCAGCACGACGCGCTGCACGGCGCGGGTGACGATGTAGTCCTGGCGCATCCATGCGGGGCAGGGCGGCGGGCCCTCGGCGTCGGCGAGCTGGGTCAGCAGCGCCTCGCGGTGGGGCAGGGGCAGGGTGGCGATCTGATCCTGCCGGCCGGAGGGCAGCCACATGCCGCCGTAGGCCAATGCGGCCTCGGCCATGCGGCGCGTGACCTCGGGCTGGTAGACGGTGCGCATGAAGTCCAGTGCCAGCTCGCGATTGGGCGAGAAGCGTGTGATGGCCAGCACCGTGCCGCCCAGCACTGCGGTGCGCTTGCCCGTCGGGCCGATGGGCAGCGGCGCGGCGGCCCACCGCCCGACCAGGCCCTTGTGAACCATGTCCATTCGCGACAGCAGCCAGGTGCCGGACTGCATCAACCCGTAGGCGCCGCTTTCCAGGCCGCCGTCGGCGTCGGGCCAGCCATCGGTGGGCGCTTGCAGCTCGCGGTACAGGCGCGCGTAATAGGTCAGCGCACGCACGGCCTCGGGGCTGTCGATGACGGCGCGTGCGCAGTTGGCGTCGTAGACCGCGCCGCCGGCCTGGCGCAGGTAAGGGTAGAAGCCCAGCCAGCTGGTATTGCCCCATTGCTGTGCAAAGCCGTGTCCCTGGGCGCGTTGCGCGCGGGCGACACGGATGAAGCTTTCCCAGTCTCCGGGTGCCTCGGCAGCCAGGTCGCTGCGGTAGTACTGCAGCTGCACATGCATGTCGAAGGGGGCACCGTAGAGGCGGCCGTCCGGGCGGCGGATGGCGCGCAGCGCGCCGGGGTTGGCGTGCTGTTCGAGCTGGCGGGCGAGGTCGGGCGCAGCCTGGTTCAGGTCGACCAGAGCGCCCTTGGCGCCGAGCGCGATCGCGTAGGAGGTGCTGCCGGTGACGAGATC
>NZ_JBFUMO010000132.1:0-12215 GCF_054049355.1 Roseateles sp. P5_E11
GGGCCATGGTGCTGGCCCTCGTGTTGATGCCGGTACTCAGCGGCAAGGGCGATGGCGGCGGCAACCTGGCCGTCACCATCCTGACAACCTTGCTCGCCGTGGCGGCCTTTGTCGCCGTCATGCTCATCGTTGGCCGGCGCCTGCTGCCGTGGCTGCTGTGGCAGGTCAACCGCACCGGCTCGCGCGAGCTGTTCACGTTGGCCACCGTGGCCGCCGCCATCGGCCTGGCGGTGGGGGCGGCGGCGCTGTTCGGTGTCAGCGTGGCGCTCGGCGCCTTCTTCGCCGGCCTGGTGCTGCGCGAATCGGCGTTCAGCGAGCGCGCGGCCCACGAGAGCCTGCCGCTGCGCGACGCCTTCGCCGTGCTGTTCTTCGTTGCGGTGGGCATGCTGTTCGACCCGCGCATCCTCGTCGAGCAGCCGTTGGCGGTGCTGGCGACGGTGGCCGTCATCCTGGTCGGCAAGACGTTCGCCGCCGGCGCGCTGGTGCTGCTGCTGCGCTATCCGCTGTCGACCGCGCTGACGGTGGCGGTCAGCCTGGCGCAGATCGGTGAATTCAGCTTCATTCTGATGGGGCTGGGGCAGAGCCTCAACCTGATTCCCCCCGAGGCGACCAGCCTCGTCGTCGCGGGTGCCATCGTGTCCATCGCGCTGAACCCGCTGCTGTTCTCGGGCGTGGAGCCGCTGCGCCGCTGGGTGCTGAAGCGTTCGGCCTGGGCGTGCAAGCTGGAGGCACGCGACGACCCGCTGGCCGAGCTGCCGGCCGACACGCCCGAGAGCGCGCTGGCGGGCCAGGTGGTGCTGGTCGGCCACGGGTCGCTGGGCACGGCCCTGCATGACGAGCTGGGCAGCCGCCCGCTGGTTGTCATCGACCGCGATCGCGAGGTCGTCGAGAAGCTGCGTGCCGCCGGCCATGCGGCCGTGCTTGGCGACGCCAGCGAGGCCATGACGCTGGTGCAGGCCCACATTGCCCAGGCGGATTGGCTGGTAGTGGCCGTGACTGATGTGCGGGTCGTGCCGGCCATGCTGGCCACGGCGCGCCAGCTCAATCCCGGGCTGCGCTGTGCCGTCGTCGCCCAAACGCCGGAAGAGGCGCGGTGGCTGGAAGATGCCGGCGTCAACCATGTGCTGCGTTCGCAGCAGGCGCTGGCACAGGCGCTCGCTCGGGTCGTGGCCGCCTAGGCTTTCTGCTTGCCGCCAAAGGCCGCATACAGGCCCAGGGCGAAGTACACCAGCGCCGACACATAGCGCCCGCGGCCGCTGGCGCCGCGCAGCAGCGGCTTCATCCAGCCGGCCAGCAGCGCATAGCCGCTGTCCGTCACCGCGGCGACCGCGACGAAGAGGATGCTCAGCGTCAAGGCTTGCGCGGCCTGCGAGCCCTCAGGGTGCAGGAACTGCGGGATGAAGGCGGCGAAGAACAGCGTCGTCTTGGGGTTGAGCAGCGCGACGAAGAAGCCGTCGCGGAAGAGCTTGCGTGGCTCGGCGGGTGCAGGCGGCGTGCCGTCAGCCACTGCGGCCGGGTGGCGCAGGGCCTGGATGCCAAGGTAGACGAGATAGGCCGCGCCGGCCCAGCGCACAGCGGTGAAGGCCAGCGACGACGCTGCGAACAGCGCCGCCAGGCCGATGGACGCGCCGACCGCATTCGTCAAATTGCCGAGGGCGACGCCGGCGACCGACGCAAGGCCTGCCGTGCGCCCCTGCGCCAGCGTGCGCGCGACGATGAAGACGACGCCGGGGCCTGGTGTCAGCGCGAGCACCAGGGTGGCGATCAGGAAGGCGTAGAGGGCGGCGCCGGTGGGCAGCATGGGTGTCTCCTCAGATCCGCTTCGAAGCCATGAAGCGCGGGTTGCGCAGCAAGGCCGCCGAGATCAGTGACACCAGCAGGCCGACCGGCACGATCTCGGCCATGGTCATCGGGAAGCGGAACAGCGGGTTGGCGTAGTTGCGCTTGAACTCGTCCATCTCGGCGGCGAGCTTGGCCAGCTCGGCCTCGGGCAGGCCCTTGGCCTTGTTCTGCGCGAGATACATCTTGGCCCACTCGGTGCCGAAGTCCATCTTGGTGACGGCCAGCGTCACCTCCCAGGCGGCCGCATAGACGACGCCTGCGACGAGGCTGATGGCCAGGCCCAGCGCGAAGGCGGGCCAGAAACGGATGACGCCGCCAAGTTCGTCGTCACGGCGGCGCTTGATGGCGACGAAGATCAGGCTCAGCGCGATCAGCATCAGCGTGTAGCCGATGACCATGCCGTGAGCCGGCGGCGCCCCGCGGTTCAGGATGAGCAGGGCGAACAGCGGCACGCCTGCAGCCAAGCCGGCGGCGACGCCGAAGGACAGGATGGTTTTCAGCATGGGCCGATGTTCAGACCGGCCCGGCCGGCAGCGCAACAGGTCAGACCCCCGCCACCTGTGCCCGCGTGATGGCAGCCTGCTCGCGCACCCAGTCCGCAAACTGCTGCACCTCGGGCCGGCGCGCCGCGTTCGGGCCCAGCATCATCCAGTAGCTGAACGGGCAGCCCAGCCGCCCGGCCTTGCCGAAGGGCTCGACGAGCTCGCCGCGCGTCAGATGTTCGTGCACCAGGGGCAGGCGGGCCAGCGCCACACCCTGACCGGTCAGCGCGGCCTGCACCTGCTGGTAGGTGAAGTTCAGGTACAGCCAGCGGCGCGGCTGCAGGTCGTGCTCCCCCATCTCGGTCAGCCAGCGACGCCAGCTCAGGAACTCGGCGCTGGGGCGGGCGTCGTCTTCTTCGGCCAGCGCATGGCCGGCGAGGTCGGCGGCGCGCTTCAGCGGCGCCGGTGGGTTCTGCAGATACCAGGGGCTGACGCAGGGCGACAGCAGTTCCTCGAAGAGCTGCTCGGCGTCCGCCGGCACCGAGGGGCGGTCGTCATAGCGCAGCGCCAGGTCGCTTTCGCCGTCCTCCAGGTCGACCTTGCGGTCATAGGCCGACACGCGGATGTCGATGTCGGCATGCTCACGCTGGAAGGCCTCCATGCGCGGGATCAGCCACAGCGATGCGAAGGACGCAAAGGTGCTGACGTTGACGACGCGCCGGCCGCGCGAGCGGCGGATCTGGCGCACGGTCTGGTCCAGCCTTGAGAGCACGGCCACGGCGGTGGGCAGCAGCACAGCACCGTCGCTGGACAGCTCCACCTTGCGCGTGCCGCGCAGGAAGAGCACGCAGCCGATCTCCTCCTCCAGCGACTGGATCTGCCGGCTGATGGCGGACTGAGTCAGGCTCAGTTCCTCGGCCGCCGCGCGGAAGGACAGCAGGCGGGCGACGGCCTCGAAGGCGCGCAGCGGACCGATGGACAGGGGTCTTTGGCGGACTGGTTGCTTCGGCTGATTCATGCGTGAATGGTATCAATCGGCGCCGCGGAGTCATTGGACCGCCTTGGGTGAAATAAGCAGAATCCCTGACATCAACCCAGGAGTCTCATCATGAGCGACGCGCAATCTGTTTGGCATTTGGACGGTGGCCGGGCCATGACCTTGGCCGGTGGCGCCGAGTCTCGCCGCCTGGCGGTGGCCCGTGGCCGCGTCTGGCTGACACTGTCGGRCACCCCCGACGAGCCGGCCGAAGACAAGTGGCTGGAGGCTGGCGAGGCCGTGGCGCTGGCGCCGGGCCAGACGGCGGTGCTGGAAGGCTGGCCCGCCGCCGACTTCGAGCTGCTGGTGCCGCCGGTGTCAGCCTCGGCGAGCCGTGGTTTTCTTGGTCGCCGGTTTTTTGGCGGCTGATTTCTTGGCCGCGGGCTTTGCACCAACCGCTGATTTCTTCCTGGCCACGGGCTTCGCGGCCTTGGCGTTGGCGGCACGCAAAGCCGCCTCGAGCGCCAGCCGCGCCCAGGGCAGCATCAGCGCAGGTGATTCCAGCGTCTCCTCGGGCGGCTGGTAGTAGCTCATCACCTGACGCTCGCCGTTCTTGGTCCCGTAGCTGAAGGGCTSGCAGCCGGCCGCGACGAAACGCTCGCGCGACACGTCATCGGTCTTCAGATAGAGCTGGTTGTCGATGACCAGGGCCATGAACAASCCGTCCACATAGATGCCGTGGCCGCCGAACATGCGGCGCGGCCGCACCGGGCCGAGGGGCTGCAGCAGCTCGACGCAGAGCTCAATGAAGGCGTCCATGCGTGATCAGCCCTTCCAGGTGAACGGGAAGTGCAGCTGGCGCAGGAAGCCGTCGGGCACATAGTCACCCAGCACGCCGTAGTGCTCCGGCCATTTGCGATCCGACTGCACGGCGGTGCCGAACAGGTGGTCAAGAAAGGCGAAGTGAGCCGCGTAGTTCTTGTCCAGCGCCTCCTGGTCCTGCGAGTGGTGCCAGTGGTGGAAGTTGGGCGTCACGATGAGGTAGCGCAGCGGCCCCAGGCGCACGCTGACGTTGGCGTGGTTGAACACCGCCTGGAAGCCGACGACGACGATGTAGGCGTCGATGACTTCCTTGCTGAAGCCCAGCACGAAGATGGGTGCCAGCACCAGGGTGCGCGTGATGATGAGCTCCAGGATGTGTTGGCGCGAGCCGGCCAGCCAGTCCATGCTCTTCACGCTGTGGTGCACCGCGTGCAGGCGCCACAGCGTCGGCACCTCGTGATAGGCCCGGTGCGTCCAGTACTGCACCAGGTCGGCCACCAGGACGATGAGGAAGAGGGCGACGGGGAAGGGCAGGCCCTGCACCCAGCCCTGGATGCCGTCCTTGGCCGCCCAGCCGAAGAAMTTGTGCACCAGGAGATTGGTGGCCAGCATCACGAAGCCCACGGCCAGGTGGTTGACGATGAAGTGGTGGAAATCCGTCTGCCACTCGGGGCGGAACACCGGCTGGTCACGGCGCAGCGCGAACAGCTTCTCGATGAAGACGAAAATCAGCGTCGAGCCCAGCAGGTCGAGGATGAACCAGTCCAGGCCGACATAGGGCGTGTGGTCGGGGAAGTTCGGGTCCACCTCGACCTTGTGCCCGCCCAGCGCCAATGCCAGGCCCAGCAGCACGAAGGTCCACAGCGCCAGCCAGCGCATGCGGCTGAACACGATGTTGAACAGCGCCAGCCCGCCGGACAGCACCAAGGCCCAGTACAGCAGGCGCCGGATCACGTCGACGTCGTAGGACTGGCGCAACTGCGGCGTCGTCAGGTATTCGGGGAAGTGGAAGGCCAGCACGCCGAGGAAGCACAGGATGGCCAGCGTGAGCGCGATGACGCCGCTGATCATGCCGCGGCCCGGCTTGAGCGCCCCGCTTGATTCGCTGAGCTGGTTGAGCTTGTTCAGCACTGGTGGTTCTCCCTGCGTTTCCGTTGGGTCGGGACTCTAGCGAGGTCGGCGCTTGGCCCACAATGGCCAGATTCACAGGTCCGGAAGAAAGCCACGCTCTTGGACGCCAACGACCGCGCCGCCATCCGGCACAAGCTGATCGAACAACGGCTGGCCCTGCCCAACCGCCTGGACCTGGCCGCCGAGCTGCAGGAGGTGCTGAGCGTCTGGCTGCTGCGCCGGCGCGAGACCACCATCGGTGCCTACTGGCCCATCAAGGGTGAGTTCGACCCCCTGCCCACCCTTTACCGATGGGGTGAGAACCACCCCCATCGCCGCATCGGCCTGCCGGTGGTGGACAAGGTGCACGGCACGCTGCGCTTTCATGTCTGGTACCCCGGCTGCCCGATGGAGGAAGACGCCTTCCACATCCCCAAGCCCAAGGACACCGAGGAGTTCAAGCCCCAGCTGATGCTGGTGCCCTGCCTGGGCTTCGGACCTGCCGGCCTGCGGCTGGGCTATGGCGGTGGCTTCATGGACAAGACGCTGGCGGAGATGGATCCCAGGCCGGCGGCTGTTGGGATCGGCTATGCGCATGGCTTTTTGCCGTTGTTGAAGCCGAGTCAGCTGGATGTGGCGTTGGATGCAATGTTGACGGAGGAGGGGGTGGTCTGGGACAAGGACGGCTGAGGCAGCGGGCATCTCGATTGCCGGGGTGCTCTGCCGCAGAATGGCTGCCTCGCAACCCCTGCCCAAGCCCGCCATGCGTACCCTCCTGCTGACCGTCGCCCTGTCCCTGGGCTGCGCCGCTGCCTTTGCCGCCGCCAAGCCCTGCGACGAACTCAAGGCCGAGATCGCCGCCAAGCTCGATGAGAAGGGCGTCAAGGGCTATGAGATCGCCGTCGTCGACAGCGACAAGGTCGGAGAGGCCAAGGTCATCGGCAGCTGTGACGGCGGCGCGAAGAAGTTGACCTACGTGCGCAAGTGAGGGCCAGGGCATGAGCCTCTATCTAGACCACCTCGCCGCGCTTAAGCAGCACGCCGAATCGGCACTTGAGCGCACCGGCTTCGACACGCTGCTGATCGCTTCCGGCATCGAGAAATAYGCCTTCCTCGACGACCGGCCCTATCTCTTCCAGGCCAACCCACATTTCAAGCACTGGCTGCCGCTGACCAACCACCCGCATTCCTGGCTGGCCGTGCGCCCGGGCAGGAAGCTGCGCGTCGTCTACTACCAGCCCGACGACTACTGGCATGTGCCGCCCAGCGCGCCGAGCGGCGAGTGGGTGGATGCGGTCGAGCTGGTCGTCATTCGCGAGCCCGAAGAGGCCGCCACCGCGCTGGCTGACTGCGTCACGCCGCGCACGGCCATCATCGGTGAGGCCGATGCCGCGCTGTCCGGCATCACGCCCAACAACCCCGAGACCCTGCTGAACCTGCTGCACTGGGCCCGCGGCGTGAAGAGCCCTTATGAGCTGGAACAGATGCGCGCCGCCCAGCGCCGCGCCGTGCCCGGCCACAGCGCCGCCCGCGCCGCCTTCCTGCGTGGCGAGAGCGAGGCCGGCATCCACCGCGCCTATCTCGTCGCCACCGGCCACACCGACCGCGACCTGCCCTACACCAACATCGTCGGCCTCAACGAGCACGCCGCGGTGCTGCACTACCAGTACCAGGATGAAAGCCCGCCGGCTGAGTCGCGCAGCTTCCTCATCGACGCCGGCGCCCAGGTCAACGGCTATGCCAGCGACATCACCCGCACCTGGGCGGCGCCCGGCCACGGCGAGTTCGCGGCGCTGATCGCGGCCATGGAGCGTGAGCAGCTCGGCCTGGTCGACGAGGTGCGCGAGGGCGTCGACTACCGCGACATCCACCTCAGCACGCACCGCCGCATCGCCCGCGTGCTGCGCGAGGCCGGCATCGTCAACATGAGCGATGAGGCGATGGTGGCCGAAGGCGTCACCAAGCCCTTCTTCCCGCACGGCATCGGCCATCTGCTGGGCCTGCAGGTGCACGACGTCGGCGGCTTCATGGCCAACGAGGACGGCGGCGTGGCCGACAAGCCCGAAGGCCACCGCTACTTGCGGCTGACGCGGCCGATTCAGGCGGGCATGGTGGTCACCATCGAGCCGGGGCTGTACTTCATCCCGACGCTGTTGCGCCAGCTGCGCGCATCGCCGCAGGCGGCGCAGGTGGACTGGGACTGCGTTGACCGGCTGGCGCGCTACGGCGGCATCCGCATCGAGGATGACGTGGCCTGCCGCACGGCCGGCGAGGCGCCCGAGAACCTGACGCGGGACGCATTCGCGTTGGTGTGATGAACCTCTCGATGGTGCTGCTGGCCGGCGCGCTCGCGCTGCCCGCCAGCGCGCCACCGCCCGAGGCCCAGCTCGGCCGCGTCGAGGTGCAGGGCGAAGCTGCCACGGCGCGCGAGAGGAAGACGCTGGGCCAGCTCTTCAAGGCCGAGTCGTTGTTCGACAAACACCATGCCCTCGCGCCGGCCGCGGCGCTGAAGTTCAAGGTCTATGCGCGCACTCAGGCCGAGACGACGCAAGCGCTCGAACTGGGCCTGATGACGCGCGGTGGCCGCCAGCCGGTGGTGCTGGATGCCGAGGACCGTTTCGTCGTCGACCCGACGTGGCACGCGCTCGATGAGCGCACCGAGGTGCGCAGCCGTCTGGCCGATGGCCGTGTGACCTGGCGGCCCGACATCCGCACGCCCGGCGTGCCCGAGGGCGAGCGACGGTTGGGTGACCTGCGGCTGCAATGCCGCGTTGCCTTCGGTAGCGGCGTCGCACGAGGTACCGATTTCTTTGGCGGCCTGTTCTCCTTCGCCTTCGACGATTGCTGGGACCGCGACTGGAGCCCGAGCAATTTCGCCGACCGGCCCATCTTTGCCGTGACGCTGGTGCACGGCGAGCGTCGCCTGACCCTCAGCGCACGCCTGCTGCACGGCCTGCGCGACGACGGCGGGCCCGACTACGACTGGGGCTACTCGCTGCGTGAGCGCATGTTCCGCCTGCCGATGGGCGACGCCAGCTGGCCGGACGACACGCGCGTCGTCTTCGAGGCCATGGACGATCCGCCTTCGCCGCCCGAGGCGGAACTGCAGGCGCTCAAGAGCGGATGGGCACAGGAGGCGCTGACGCTCGCGCCCGGCCTGACGCCTGCCGAGGTCGCGCAGCGCCTGGGGCCGGCCAGCGACGACACGCGTTTCGAGTCGGGCCGGCGGTTGCGGCGCCATCTGCATGAGATCAGGACGCCGACCGGCCCGGTGCAGCTGGAACTGGTCAGCCTCTACGATGCCAGCGACCGGCTGCTGAAGTCGTCGCTGCGGCGGCTCGCCCCACCACGACCTAAGTGACCGGCGGCAGCGACCGCGGCAGGTCGAACCACGGCAGCACGCTGCTCTCGAAGCGCGTCAGTGCACAGATGCGCTCGCCCGCCAGCGTCATCACGAACAGGCCGGCGCCATGGCGGATGCCGTTGGGCGCGAGGACGTAGGCACCGAAGGCCGGCTGGCCATTGGCCCGCGTCGGCAGCAGCGTGAAGCGCCGGCCGGCGCCGTAGATGCTGGCGAAGAAGCGCGTGGCGGCGTCCAGGCCTTCGTACTCCAGCGGCATCGGCGGCATGGAGACAAACACGTCGTCGGTCAGCAGGGCCACCAAGGCGTCGAGGTTGCCGGTCTCGTAGGCCTGGGTGAACTTCGCGGTGATGGCCGTCTCCGCTGGCGAGCCGATCACAGGAGGTGCGGCGCGGCCCGTCGGCTGGCGGCGCTGCAGGCCGGCGCGGGCCCGCTTCAGCGCGCTGGTCACCGACTCCAGCGTCGCATCCAGCATGTTGGCCACCTCGTTGGCGCTGAAGCCGAGCACATCGCGCAGGATCAGCACGGCCAGCTGTCGCGGCGGCAGCAGCTGCAGGGCGGTGACGAAGGCCAGCGAGATGGATTCGCTGCGCTCGTAGACGGTGTGCGGGCCGGGCGCCACGTCGATGACGCCGTCCAGCAGCTCGTCGGGATAGGGCTCCAGCCACACCACCTCGCCGAGCCGGGTCGGCTCGGGCGGTTCGATGTTGGGCACGTCCCAGGCCTTGGTCGGCCGCCGGCTGGCGGTGCGGCGCAGGTTCAGGCAGCGGTTCGTTGCGATCTGGTAGAGCCAGGTGCGCAGCGACGCGCGGCCTTCGAAGCCATCCAGGCCCTGCCAGGCCGCCAGCAGCGTGTCCTGCAGCGCGTCCTCGGCGTCCTGGAAATTGCCGAGCATTCGGTAGCAATGCAGTTGCAGCTCGCGCCGGTAGGGCGCGAGCGCCTCGCGGAAGGCGTCGCCGTCGCCGGCCCGCGCCTTGTCGATCAAGTCCGGATTCACCCTGTCCATCGGTGCCTCGCTTCGTGGATTGATTGTCTTCATCCCTGTAGACACCGGCGGGCGCCGGAACTGGGCGGTCCCCGAGCGCCGCCCAGTTTGCTGATGTCGTGGTGTCTACAGCAGTGACGGGATCCCCCGTCGCCAGCCGTTGAGTTGCGGCTGGCCATCCATGCTGAAAGGAAGCGACATGCTGTTGAAGAACAAGGTAGCGGTGATCTATGGCGCCGCTGGCGCCATCGGTGGGGCCGTTGCGCGTGCGTTCGCGAAGGAGGGTGCCGAGGTCTTTGTGACGGGCCGCCAGCTTGGCGGCGTGCAAGCCCTGGCTGGCCAGATCGAGTCGGCGGGCGGGTCCGCCCATGCTGCGGAGGTGGACGCGCTTGACGAGCAAGCTATTGACCGGCATTTGCAGGCGGTGGTCGAACAGGCAGGGCACCTGGACATCTCGTTCAACGCCGCGGGGTTCTCGAACGTGATGGCCCTGGGCGTGCCGCTGGTGGAACTGGGCCTGGCGCAGTTCTCCGCCCCGGTCGTCGACTACGCCAGGTCTTACTTTCTGACGGCGCGGCTTGCGGCGCGGCGCATGGTAGCGGCCAAGTCAGGCGTCATCATGACCGTCACTGCGCTGCCGGGGCGCACCGGCACGGCGCTGAACGGCGGCTATGGTGCCGCGCAAGCCGCCAAGGAGGCGCTGACGCGGGACCTGTCCACCGAACTGGCGCCGCATGGCATCCGCGTCGTCGGCCTGCGCCCGCATGGCATGCCCGAGACCCAGGTGATGAAGGAAGCCTTCGAGCTCAAGGCCGCGCGAATGGGCATGACGTGGGAGCAGTTCCAGGCCTTCCTCGCCAATTGGAGCCACCCGAAACGCGTCATGAGGCTCGAGGAAGTGGCGCAGATGGCCGTGTTCCTGGCCTCCGACAAGGCAAGCGGCATGACGGGCACGACCGTCAATCTGACGATGGGCGGCGCCTCTGATTAGGGATTTGGATCTCCGTACTGCACGCCGCGGCCATGCGTGCCGACGTACACGCGGCCAAACACCTTGGGGTCGCCGCTGATCTGCAGGATCAGGCCCCACTGGTGCGCGTCGTCGTTGATGCGCCGCCAGCTCGCTGCACTGTCGGCCGACCGGAAGATGCCGTATTGGCCGGAGACGACACCGACGAGGTAGAGGGCCGGCTCGGCTGAGCCTGGCGACGCGCGGCCAAAGCCGAAGGCGTGGATCTGCGTGACGGCGGGCTGCCGCTTGAAGCCTTTGCCATCACCGGCGCGGTACAGGCCGTGGTAGGCCGCGAGCCACAGGTCGCCCTCGCGGCCGGGCGTGGCGTAGAGCCTGTCCTGGCCGCCGCGGTGGTCGCCGCGGTCGCCGCCGTCGTGGTTGCGCGGCGCGGGGCGTTCGACGGCACCGTCGGGCAGGGCCAGCGGCCGGGCGCTGAAGGTCTTGCCGCCGTCGTCACTCGCGTACAGCTTGTCGTCGAACAGCGCCATTGCGTGGAAGCGGCGCGGGTTCACGCGGTCGGCAACGACACGGGTGCCGGCGGGCAGGCCCTGCGCCGCGGTCCACGTGTCGCCGCGGTCGTGGCTGACATGGGGCTGCCCACCCTTCGGTGTCCAGACCCAGGCCTTGCCATCCGCAGACACGGCGATGAAGCCGTCGCCGGACTTGGGGTCGGGCACGGCGGCCGGCTCACGCCAGGTCTTGCCGCCGTCCAGCGAATAGCCCAGGTTTTTGCCGATGCGTGCATGGCCGATGCGCACGATGACCTCGGGCGCCAGCTCGGCGCCGGTCACGTCGTGCGTGTTGCCGAAGAAGGGCGGCTTGGGGTTGCCGGGTGCGGGCACGTCGAGGTCGGCATGGACGAAGCCCGAGTAGTCACCGATGGCCGTGACGAGCGGGACGCCCTGGGTCGGGCTGTGCAGCGCCAGGGCCACGGTCTCCTCGATGCCGGTGCTCATGACCTGCCAATGCGTGGGCTTGGCGTTGTCGGCCTGGGTCAGGTCCAGCGTTTCCCAGCCGCCATAGCCGGTGGTGAAGAGGGCATGGTCGGGGTTGGCGGGGTTGATCTTGACGTCGTACATCCAGTGCACCGGCGTGTCGGCAACGTAAGGCGCGGCGGCGGCGTCGAACTTCGCAGCGAGGAACGGCGGCTTCCACGTCGCGCCGCCATCGGTGCTGCGAAAGAGCTGGTCGCCCCCGCCGCGGCCGACCGTGCTGGCGAGCAGGCGCTGCGGGGTCGCGGCATCGACGGCGACGGTGGCATAACCGAAGGGGAGGGCGGCGCTGGGGCGCTCGGGCGTGATGTCGGCCCAAGCCTGCTTGGGGATGTCGTAGCGCCAGACCGCGCCGTCTTTCATACGGTGCGGGCCGGGGTCGCTGGCATAGGCGATGTAGAGCTTGCCGTCACTCGCGAGCGCGGCGCGCATCGGGCGGTACTGCGTCGGGGCACCGGGGATAGGCAGCCAGCTCGTGCCGGCATCGCGACTCACCCAAAGGCTGGGCCGGCCGATGACCGACACGCCCGCGTAGATCGTTCGGCTGGGCTGGCCGCGTGTGCCACTGCTCGGGTCGAAGAGCACGAAGTTGATCGTCGCCTTGCCGTCGCTGCCGCCCCAGCTGGGTGGCGG
>NZ_JBFUMO010000133.1:0-12140 GCF_054049355.1 Roseateles sp. P5_E11
GCTTCGGCGCCATCAAGTGCCGGCTCAACGCGGCCAATGTGCATGACGCGATGCTGCAGCTCAGTGAAGGCAATTGCGATCTGCTGCTGGTCTATCACCACGCCAGCCAGCCGCTGCAGCTGGACCCGGAGCGCTACCAGATGGTGTCGCTGGGCCATGAGACCTTGTCGCCGTATGCCAGAGCCGACAGTCAGGGCGAGCCGATGTTCCGGCTGCCCGGACGGCCGGGCCAGAAGATTCCCTTCCTGAGCTACGCGGCGGGCGCCTATCTCGGCCGTCTCGTCGAGCTCATCGTCAAGGAAGCCGACTGCGCGCTCAACCTTGATGCGATCTACGAGACCGACATGGCCGAAGGCCTGAAAGCGATGGCGCTGGAAGGTCACGGATTCGCCTTCCTGCCCGCCAGCTCGGTGCAAAAGGAGATCGCCAGTGGCCGCCTCGTGCCCGCCGCTGCGCCGGGCACCTTCAGCGTCAGCATGGAGCTGCGCATCTATCGCGAAAAGCCCGAGCTTTCGCGCCGGCTCAAACCAGCCTCCTTGGCTTTGTGGGACTATTTATCGTCCGCGGCATGACCTCATCCAGCTTGCGCATGCATCGTGTAAACCCGTATTCGGGCTGAGCGTGCGGCGTGGTCTGCTCGCGGCTGTTATCGATATCCACTTCCTGTTGTTGGAGTCTCCATGAAGAAAGTTCTGCTCGTCGCAGCCCTGTTCGCCGGCGTTTCGGCCGTGCATGCCGAAGACACGCTGAAGAAGATCAAGGACAGCGGCGCGATCACGATGGGTGTGCGCGAGTCGTCGGGCCTGTCCTACACCATCGGTGATGGCAAATACGTCGGCTACCACATCGATGTCTGCGAGCACGTCGTTGCCGACCTGCGCAAGCAGCTGGGCAGCAAGATCGAAGTCAAGTACCAACCGGTCACATCGGCCAACCGCATCCCGCTGACCGTCAACGGCACCGTCGACCTGGAGTGCGGCTCCACGACAAACAACGCCACCCGCCAGAAGGACGTCGCCTTCGCCGTGACAACCTATGTCGAGGAAGTGCGCATCGCCGTGAAGGCCAACTCCGGCATCACCGGCATCGGCCAGCTCAACGGCAAGACCGTCGCAACGACGACCGGCACCACGTCCGTGCAGACGCTGCGCAAGCACGAGCGCGCCAACGGCGTGGACTTCAAGGAAGTCTTCGGCAAGGACCACGCTGACAGCTTCCTGCTGCTGGACTCCGGCCGCGCCGACGCCTTCGTCATGGATGGCTCCATCCTGGCCAAGAACATCGCCACGTCCAAGAACCCGGCCGACTTCAAGATCGTCGGTGAGGTGCTGTCGGTCGAGCCGATCGCCATCATGATGCGCAAGGACGACCCGGGCTTCAAGACCGCGGTCGACAACAGCATCAAGGCCATGATGAAGTCCGGCGAGATGGCCAAGATCTACGACAAGTGGTTCATGCAGCCCATCCCGCCGACCAACACGAAGATTGGCCTGCCGGTGTCCACTGCGACCAAGGACGCCTGGGCCAACCCCAACGACAAGCCGATGGAAGACTACGCGAAGAAGTGATTCGCGCATCGACCTGAACCACCGCAAAGCGGGTGCCTGGCACCCGCTTTGCTTTAGCTAAGAGGCTTGAGGAGAGGGCCATGAGTTGGGACTGGCAGTTCTACTGCAATGACACCGCCACCGGGGAGGCCGTTGCTGGCTGCTTCGGCCCGGGCGGCAAGGAGCAGACTTATCTGCAATGGATGCTGAACGCCTGGGGCTGGACGCTGAGCGTCTCGCTGCTGGCCCTCGTGCTGGCGCTGGTTGTCGGTTCGCTGATCGGCATTGCTCGCACCGCGCCGAACAAGTGGCTGGCGCGCTTCGGCGAGGCGTGGACCGAGCTCTTCCGCAACATCCCGCTGCTGGTGCAGGTCTTTCTCTGGTACCACGTGCTGCCGTCGCTGTTCCCGGTGCTGCGTGAGGCCGTGCCGTCCTCCGTGCTGGTCGTCTTCGCCCTGGGTTTCTTCACCAGCGCGCGCATCGGCGAGCAGGTCAAGGCCGGCATCAAGACCCTGCCCACCGGCCAGCGCTACGCGGGCCTGGCCATGGGCCTGACGCTGCCCCAGACCTACCGCCACGTGCTGCTGCCGATGGCGTTCCGCATCGTCATTCCGCCGCTGACGAGCGAGAGCATGAACATCGTCAAGAACTCGGCGGTCGCCTTCGCGGTCAGCATCCCCGAGCTGGCGCAGTTCGCGCAGCAGGCCTCCGAAGAGACGTCTCATTTCGAGGAGATCTACATCCCTGTCACCGCGCTGTATTTCGTCTCGGCCTTCGCCATCAACCGCATCGCCAAGTTCATTGAGGCGCGCGTGCGCATCCCCGGCCAGTCGGGAGGCAAGTGATGCTGAATCTCGACTATTCCTTCGTGAACTGGGCGGTCGTCCAGAGCTTCGTCGCCAAGGGCTTCTGGTTCTCCATCCAGCTGACGCTGGTGGCCATGATCGGCGGCATCATCCTGGGCACGCTGCTGGCGATGATGCGGCTGTCCAGCARGCCCTGGCTGTCGGTGCCGGCGGCGTTTTACGTCGACACGCTGCGCTCCATCCCGCTGGTGATGGTGATCCTGTGGTTCTTCCTGCTGATCCCCAAGCTCGTCGGGCCGCTGGGCGGGCAGATGTCGGCCTTCATCACCTTCACGCTGTTCGAGGCCACTTATTACTCGGAGATCATGCGCGCCGGCATCCAGTCGGTGTCGCGCGGTCAGGTCAACGCCGGGTATGCCGTGGGCATGACCTACGGCCAAAGCATGCGTTACGTGGTGCTGCCCCAGGCCTTCCGCAACATGCTRCCGGTGCTGCTGACCCAGACCATCATCCTGTTCCAGGACACCTCGCTGGTCTATGCCGTTGGCGAGTACGACCTGCTCAAGGGCTTCGAGGTGGCCGGCAAGAACTTCAACCGCCCCGTCGAGACCTATCTGGCGGCTGCGGTCGTCTACTTCGTCATCTGCTTCGGCCTGTCCCGCCTCGTGCGGGAGCTGCAGAAGAAGATCGCCATCATCCGTTGAGTCGAATCGAGTCCGCCATGATCGATATCAAGAACATCTCCAAGTGGTACGGCAGCTTCCAGGTGCTGACCGAATGCACCACGACCATCCAGAAGGGCGAGGTTGTCGTCGTCTGCGGGCCGTCCGGCTCGGGCAAGTCGACGCTGATCAAGACCGTCAACGCGCTGGAGCCCTTCCAGAAGGGCGACATCGTCGTCGACGGCATCTCCATCGCCGACCCCAAGACCAACCTGCCCAAGCTGCGCTCGCGCGTCGGCATGGTGTTCCAGCATTTCGAGCTGTTTCCCCATTTGTCGGTGACCGAAAACCTGACCATCGCGCAGATCAAGGTGCTGGGCCGCTCGGCGGCCGACGCGAAGACCCGCGGGCTGAAGATGCTGGACCGCGTCGGCCTGAGCGCCCACAAGGACAAGTTTCCCGGCCAGCTTTCTGGCGGCCAGCAGCAGCGCGTGGCCATCGCGCGAGCGCTGTCGATGGACCCCATCGTCATGCTGTTCGACGAACCCACCTCGGCGCTGGACCCTGAAATGGTCGGCGAAGTGCTGGACGTGATGGTGCAACTGGCCCACGAGGGCATGACCATGATGTGTGTGACCCACGAGATGGGCTTTGCCAAGCGGGTCAGCAATCGCGTCATCTTCATGGACGCGGGCAAGATCGTCGAGGACTGCAGCAGCAGCGACTTCTTCACCAAGCCCGAGGAGCGCTCGCCGCGCGCCAAAGACTTCCTCGCGAAGATTCTCCAGCACTAGGAACGGAGCCCGTGATGAGCAACGTCGGCACGGGATGGAGAGAAGTCATCGCGGCCGACGAAGCTGCTCGCCACGCTGCCGCCGCCAAGGCCATGGCCGAGATGCAGAAGCGCAAGGACGAGCGCTTCGGCGCCGGCCGTGCACTGCACCGCAAGGGCGTTGCCGCGGTGCGCGGGCGGCTGCGTGTGCCGCAGGGCCTGCCAGGGCATGCCCGCCACGGCCTCTTTGCCGAGCCGGGTGAGCATGAGGTCTGGGTGCGGCTGTCCAACGGCGCGATGGACAAGCAGAGCAACCGCCGGCCCGACATCCGCGGCTTTGCGATGCGGGTCTTCGGCGTCGATGGTGAGGCGGCCCTCGGCGGCCGCACCGATCACCAGGACCTGTCGCTGATCAACCAGACGGCCTTTGCGTTTCCCGACAGCCGCCATTTCTTCGGTCTCGTCGAGGCAGCCGGCCGCAGCCCGGGCGCCGTGATCGGCTGGATGTTCAAGACCTTCGGCTTCATAGGCGGCTTCAAGCAGCTCAAGAAGCTGGCCGCGACGGCCGGCAAGCCTTTCACGGGGTTCGCGACCGAGGCCTTTGCCAGCACGCTGCCCATCAGCTGCGGCCCCGCCGCCGTCAAGCTGCGCCTGCTGCCGCCCGCCGGGCTGAAGCCGCGTACCGAGGTCAACGGTGACTGGGCCGGCGATCTCGCTGCCCAGGCGGCGGCCGGCCCGTTGAAGTACCGGCTGCAGCTGCAGTTCTTCGTCGACGAGGCGCGCACGCCGCTGGAAGACGCGTCCGTCGAATGGCCCGAGTCCGTCGCGCCCTTCGTCGACGTGGCCGAGCTGACGCTGGAAGCGCCGTCGACCGACGTCGACTTCATCGCTCGCGTCGAAGCCGGTGTCTTCGACCCCTGGCAGGCGTTGGTGGCGCACCGGCCTCTGGGCGAGGTCATGCGCGCGCGCAAGGTGGCCTACTTCACCAGCCAGCAGGGCCGCGGCGCCGCCTAGCCGCGCCGCGCCATCTCGACGCGCTGATTCAAAGGAACATGCCGCCCGAGGCTTCGATGCGCTGGCCGGTGATCCATCCCGCACCGGGGCGCATCAGCGCGGCCGCAGCGCCACCGATGTCCTCGGCCTCGCCGACCCGGCCCAGCGCCGTGACCGAAGCGACAAAGCGGTTCAGCTCCGCGTTGTCGCGCACCGCGCCGCCGCCGAAGTCAGTCGCGATGGCGCCCGGTGCCAGTGTGTTGACGCGGATGCTACGGGCCGCCAGCTCCTTGGCCTGGTAACGGGTCAGCACTTCCACCGCCCCCTTCATGGCCGCGTAGGCGGCATAGCCCGGGATGGTGAAGCGGGCCAGGCCGCTGGAGACGTTGAGGACGCTCGCGCCGTCGGCCAGCAAGGGCAGCAGGGCCTGGGTCAGGAAGAAGGGGCCTTTCAGGTGGATGGCGAGCATCGCGTCGAACTGGGCCGGCGTTGTCTCGGCGAAGCTGGCATGCGCGCCGGCGCCGGCGTTGTTGATGAGTCCGTCGAGCCGGGGGGCGCCCCAGGCCTGCAGGCCGGCGTCCAAGCGCTCGGCGAAGGCCGGGAAGCTCGTCGGTTCGGCCACATCCAGCGGCAGGGCCAGGGCGCGGCGGCCCAGGGCCTGGATCTGGGCAACGACGGCATCCGCCGCCGCAGCGGCTTCACGGTAGGTCAGCACGATGTCGTGGCCGTCGCGGGCCAGGGCCAGCGCCATCTGCGCGCCAAGGCCGCGGCTGCCGCCGGTGATCAGGGTGATGGGGGAAGAACTCATTTCAGCTCCGTCAGAGGATGGGGTTTGTGGACGGAGTGAAATTTATTGTTCGTTCTGGTGTGGATAAAGTCGCCGCAGCTGAAATGACTGTGCTTTGAATGACATCCAATCTCGACCTCGCCTCGTTGCGTGTCTTTTTGCAGGTGGCCGAACTGGCCCACTTCAGCCGGGCTGCCGATGAGCTGGGCCTGCCCAAGGGCCGGGTCAGCCAGGTCGTGCGCGACCTGGAGGCGCAGCTCGGCACGCGGCTCTTCCAGCGCACCACCCGGCGGGTCAGCCTGACGTCGGATGGCGAATTGCTCGCGGAGCGGGCCCGCGCGCTGATGGCGGACGCCGGCGAGATCGAGGCGCTGTTCCAGCAGGACCAGCAGCTCAGCGGCCGGCTGCGCGTGGATATGCCGGTGCGGCTGGCGCTGGACGCCGTGCTGCCGGCCCTGCCGGAATTCCTGGCCGCCCACCCCGGCGTGACCGTGGAGCTGAGCTGCACCGACCGCCGCGTCGACCTGGTGGAAGAGGGCTTCGACTGCGTGCTGCGCGTGGGTGCCGTGCACGACCCGCTGCTGGTGGCGCGGCCGCTGGGGCAGATGCGCATGGTCAACGTGGCCAGCCCGGCCTACCTCGCCGCGCATGGCACGCCGGCCACGCCGGACGACTTGGTCGCGCAGGGCCACCACCTCGTGCACTACAGCCAGAGCTGGGCCGACCGCCGCCCGCGCTTCGACTGGGTGGACGCCGCCGGGCAGGAGCGCACGCTGACCCTGCCGTCACGCGTCACCGTCAACAACACCGACGCCTACCAGGCCGCGGCGGTGGCAGGCGCCGGCGTCGCGCAGTTCCCCCTGCAGGGCGTGCGGCATCTGCTGGCCGACGGCCTTCTGGTCCAGCTGCTCGACGGTTTCGATGCCGCGCCGCTGCCCGTGCGACTCGTGCTCAGCCAGCGCCGCCACACGCCGCGCCGGGTGCGCGTGTTCATGGACTGGCTGGCGGGCCGGCTGGCCGACCGGCTTGATGCCCAGGGGAGCGCTGAATAGGTCCCGCGATGCGGCGCGCCCTGGTTTGGGATGGGCTGCAAGGCGCAAACCACAGCCATAGCTTGGCTATGGCGAGGATTTGCAACGCAGCAGACCGCCCAAAGCAGGGATGCGCCGCGCGTGAGGACTTGTTCAGCGCTTCCCTATAGCTTGACCGGCCCGTCGATGGCCGCCGCGCCCGACACTGCCGCCTTGGCCTGCTGCTGGCGCACGCGGTCCAGATAGCCCTCGGAGCGCTGCAACTGCTCCTGGATGAGCTTGTTGTTGGTGCCCATGGTCTCGATGGCCTTGCTGCGGAAGTTGTCCATCGCGTCCATGGCCTGGAAGGTCTGGTCGAACATGGACTGGATCTGCTGGATGCCCAGCATGGGGTTGGCCGAGAACTCGGCCGTCGCGTCCACATGCTGGTTCAGCGCCGTGCCGGTCTGGTTGATGAGGTCGCCGATGGTCTTGTTGACGCCCTGCAGCATCTGCATGACCTCGATCTGGTTGCCGGTGGCGCGCGCCACGGTCTGGGCCACGGCCAGGGCACTCATGCCCGTCGTCGCGACGCGATCGCAGCCAATCATCATCTCGCGGCCGGTCTTCTTCAGCACGTCCAGCGCCAGATAGCCGTTCACGCAGACGGCCTGCTGGGTCTGGATGTCGGCCAGGTTCTGACGGGCATAGAACAGCACCTCCTGTTCGAGTGCCTTGGCCTTCATCGGGTCGGTCGGCTGCAGCTCCTGCACGCGCGTGGCCAGGCGTTCGTCCAGCACACGAGCAAAGCGCGCGGCGGCGGCGAGCTTCTGCATCGCCTCCCAGAGCTTGCTGCGCGTGGCCTCGACGTCGATGACGTCCTTCTGGATGTCGTCCTTGGCCGCGTAGAGCTGGGTCATGGMCGTCTGCAGCTGCGAGCTGGCGGACTGGAAGCGGCGGAAATAGGCCTCCAGCTTGTTGCCGAAGGGGATGATTCCGAGCAGCTTGCGCGGCTGCAGCAGGTCGCCGTCCTTGCCGGGGTTGAGCTCGTCGAGCTGGCCGCGGATGGCCGCGATGGCCTTGTAGGCCGGCGTGTCGGTCGCGCCGACGAAATTGCGCTGCATCAGGCTGCCCTGCATCAGCCCGGCGGCCAGGCTGATCTCCTGGCGGCCGAGCTGGAAGGCGCTGTCCAGCTTGGCCTTGAAGGGCTCGCTGTGCAGGTCTTCCTTCTCCAGCGCCTCGATGAAGCGCTGCACCTGCGCATCCACCTGGCTGCTGACCTCGGCCTTCAGCGGCACGGCCTCGACGGCGGCGGCCGGTTGCACCGGCGTGATGACCTCGGGCGGGGTCAGCGTGAACGTGGGAGCGGCGGTTGTCGTGGTCGTGGTGTTCATGCGATGTCCTTGCTGCCGAACTTCTGGTTCAGGAATTCACTGTGGCGCAGGAAGGCCTGGGCGTCCTGCGAGGCGAGATCGTCGCCGAGCTGCTCGACCTTGGTCTCCAGCTCGGCCAGCACGCCCTCGAAGGTGGTCTGCGCCGTCTTGCCATTGGCCAGCAGCTTGGTGGTGGCGAACTGGGCCGGGATGCTGAGGTAGGTGTTGAGCGCCTGCGGCAGATAGCTGATGGCGATGTGGCGCGCGTGGAAGGTCTCCTGCAGGCTGAGCTGGCCCTTGCTGCGCTCCCACTGGTCGAGCAGGCCTTCGAGGCGCTGGCAGAGCTGCTTGATGCGCTGGGCCAGCGGCGCCGGAATGCGCCCGCCCGGGTTGTGTTCCGTCAGGCCGCGCACACCGGCCAGCGCCCGGCCCATGGCCTCGCGGGCGTCGCCCTCGTCCTCGAAGTTCAGCGCTTCCCAGGCGTCCTCGCGGGTGGTCGGCCAGCCCCACCACAGCGCGCCGCCGACCAGGCCGACGGCATAGCCGAGCGCCGCGACACCCAAACCCCAGCCGCCGAGAAAGCCCAGGCCCTTCAGCACCAGCACGGCGGTCGCTGCCAGCAGGCCGCACCAGTTGGCTGGCGCGTTCAGCCATCTGAGAAGCCCGCTCATTGATACGCCCGGATGTCCTTGAACACCGCATACAGCGGCGTCTTGCGTGCATCGAAGACCCTGCCGCCGGTGATCTCCACCAGCGCCTTCAGGTCGCCCGCATCAGCCTCGCCGAACAGCACCATGAAGACGGGGATGCCGCGCACGTCCTCGGGCAGCTGCTCGTAGGCGCGTTTGAAGTCTTCCAGGCGGCGGCCCATATTGCTCTTGCCGTCGGTGAAGGCGACGACCGAGTACTGGTAGTCGGGGTTGCGCTTGCGTTCCTCCAGCATCTGCTGCAGGCCGGCCAGTACCGCGTCGTACAGGGCCGTGCCGCCGGCCATCTTCAGTTCGTCGGCGGCGTCGCGCACACGCTTGAGCTCATTGCGCTTGGCCTCGGTGTCGGCCTGCGGCAGCACGCCCTTGGCCACCTTGCTGCCGGCCGGGATCTCGAAGGCCACCGGCTCGCGCGGCCGGTCGCTGAAGGGCAGGAACCACAGCCGCTCGCGGTTGGTCAGCTTGGCGACGCGGCCGGTCAGCGATGCGTCGGCGCCCGCCAGGTAGTGGATGGCCTCGACGAGCTGCTCGCGGCGCTTGCCCTGCATGCTGCCGCTGGTGTCCAGCACGAAGGTGCTGGCGATGGGTTTGCGGAATTCGTTGAGATAGGCGTCGATGAGGCCGTCGGCCAGTTGGCGGTCGGGCGAGAAGGGCAGCTCGACCTGGAAGCCGCGCGCCGGCAGGATGTCGGCGACCTGGGCGGCCACTTCGGCGCGCATCGGGCGGCGCAGCGTCTGGCGTRCCAGCCACAGTTGGGCGGTGTCGCCCTTCAGGTATTCGACGACCTTCAGGTAGTCGGCTCGACGCGCCTCGTTGAGCAGCATGAACGGGTAGTCGGCCGTGGCCACACCTTCGTACGGATAGATCAGGTGCAGGGGCTCGCGCAGCTTGCCGCTGGCGTTCAGGCTCAGCAGCCAGCTCTCGTAGTTGATGAAGGCGTTGGCGCGCGTGCCTTGCTGCTTGATGAACTGGTCGGCGAGATACGTGGAGTTGTCGCCAACGATCTTGTAGCCCTTCAGGAAGTCGGCAATCGCGCCGCGGTCCACGTCGGCGGCGGAAAGCGCCTCGCCCTTGCCGCCGGCCGCTGCCACCACGCCGAGCAGGGCCATGAAACCCTGGTTGCTGGTGGCCGGGTTGGACAGCGCGTACTGCAGCTTGCCTTGCTTGGCGGCACGGGTGATGTCGGCCCAGGTCAGCTTGGCGTCGGGCTTGTCCCAGCCGTTCTTCGCCGCATCGCTCTTGCTGACGCCTACCGCCATGGGCGACAGCATGATCTTTTCCTGCAGCTTGACCTTGCCCTGGCCGACCGCGTCGCTGAGCAGGTATTTGGCATTGGCGAACCAGGCCACGTCGGGCTTGGGCTTGCCGGCACTGTCGCCGCTGAGCACCTCCTGCGTGCTTTCCATCGTGCCGCCGAAGCGGAACTGCACGTCGATGCCGGTGGCGGCCTTGATCTGTGCGGCCAGCGGCTCGATGTCTTTCAAATCGCTGGTGGCGAGCACCTGCAGCGTGGCCCCGGCGCTCTGGGGCGCTTCGGGCGCCGTCGGCGCGGCGGGCTCAGGCTTCTTGCCGCAGGCGGCCAGCAGCGCGAAGCTCAACAACAGTAGGGCACGGCGCATCACTGGTTCATCTCCCGGCTGACGATGTCGATCATTTCAAACATCAGGTCGAACCCCGGCGGGTCGATGACCTGGTTCAGCTTCACGTCCACGGCCAGGCCGGCGGTCTTGGCAGCCTCGGCAAACGCGGTCGTGTCGCCGGTGCGAAAGCCCTGCTCCAGCGCCACGGCCTGCAGAGTCTTGTTCGTCGCCAGCAGTTCGGCCAGCCGCTTGCCGCGCTCGTTCAGCGCCACCAGCACCCATTTGTTGACGATGGTGGGCTGCGGGTACATCAGCACCATCTCGGGCCGTACGCCACCCTTGAGCGCCTGGGCCACCATCTGGGCTTCGTAAATGAAGGTCATCGGCGTCTTGCCCATGCCGATGGACAGGTAGTCGTCGAAGGCGCCGTTGACGTAGTTCTCCTGGAAGCCCTGGCGCTTGAACAGCTCGGCGAGCTGGGCCGCGTACTTCTGCGCTGCCGTGCGGTCGGCCACCACGTCACCGTTCAGCGCCGCCGAAGTCAGCGCCAGATACATGGCGGCCGAGTTGCTGCGGCGGATGTCGGTCGTGCTCACCAGCACGCTGCGCGATACGGCGTAGTCGCCGCTGCCTTTGAGATCGCGCCAGCGCTGCTTGGCCAGCATGGCCTGCGTCAACTTCTCCATGTCCAGGCTGTAGACCTTGGGCGCCATCGCCTTGGCCATGCCGTTGGCGGCCAGGATCTTGGCGACCGGCTCCCAGGACGCCACGACCAGCGGCGTGTGGAAGGGCGAGGTCTGCGTGGCCGTCTTGCCGGCCTTGCGGGCGGCGTCGGCAATCATGTTGGCGGCGACGACGCCGCTGGCGATGAAGAAGTCGGGCTGGTCGGCCGCGCCGATCTTCGCCGCCATGTCGCGGCTGCCCACGCGGGCCACCTGCACCGGCAGCTTGGCGCCAGCCAGCAGCTTGCTCACCCTCTCGTCCTTGAAGAACGCCTCCACGTCGACGGCGATCAGGCCCTTGAGCGGCTCGGCGCTCGTGACGGCCGCCTGCTCCTGCGCGATCTGCTTGGTTTCGTCATTGGCGCGCAATGCAAAAAACAGGGCGCCGCCAAACAGCGCCAACAGGACCAGGGTGCCGGCCAGTCGTTTTGGGGTGTTCATGAGGGGGTGCAAGCTCCTTTCAATGAGATGCGCAGTGTGCCTGCACCGGGCGGGGTGCGGCGGCGACAATCCGGTTTTATGACCCAAGCTCCCATACAGCTCACCCTCACCCGGCCTGACGACTGGCACTTGCATCTGCGCGACGAGGCGGCGCTCGCCAGCGTGCTGCCCTACACGGCGCGCCAGTTCGCCCGCGCCATCGTCATGCCGAATCTGCGCCCGCCGGTCACGACGGCCGCCCAGGCGGTGGCCTACCGCGAGCGCATCCTGGCCGCGTTGCCTGAGGGCCTGGACTTCCAGCCGCTGATGACGATGTACCTGACGGACAACACGCCGCCGGACGAGATCAAGCGTGCCAAGGATGCGGGCGTCGTCGCCCTCAAGCTCTATCCGGCCGGCGCCACCACCAACAGCGATGCCGGCGTGACCGACATCAGCAAGACCTACAAGACGCTGGAAGCCATGCAGCGCGAGGGCCTGCTGTTCCTGGTGCACGGCGAGGTGACGGACGGCGACATCGACGTCTTCGACCGCGAGGCGGTGTTCGTCGAGCGCGTCATGAAGCCGTTGCGCGCGGCCATGCCCGAGCTGAAGGTCGTCTTCGAGCACATCACGACCAAGGAAGCCGCCGAGTACGTGACCGAGAGCGACCGCTTCACGGCCGCCACCATCACGCCCCAGCATCTGCTCTACAACCGCAACGCCATCTTCACCGGCGGCCTGCGCCCGCACTACTACTG
>NZ_JBFUMO010000134.1:0-12105 GCF_054049355.1 Roseateles sp. P5_E11
CCAGAAATCAAATCAATTACAGATCGCGACGACGGCGCGAAGCAACAAAACCCATGACGCCCAGGCCTGCTGCCAGCATGGCGTAGGTTTCAGGTTCCGGCACCGGCATCGCGGTGGCCGAAGCCGAAATTGCGTAGGCCGACGGCGCCTGGTTAGCCAACGCGAACACGTTGAAGTAATAGTTGCCGGCGCTCAGGTTCGTGAAGTGCCCGGTCGACGTGGACGTGAAGGCAAAGCCGGTGATGACGGTGTCGTCAGTGCCGCCCACGACGTGATCGGCGCCGGTGCTGACGATGCTGTAGAAGGCCGGCGACAGGCTGCCGAAGATCGTCGTCACATTGCTCTGCACGCTCGAAGCCGACGCCAGCGAGAACGTGAAGGTGTCGTTCACCAGGCTCGGCACGACAGCGACGTTGCCGCTGTTGACCGTGATTGCGCCCAGCGTGCCGGTGCCCAACACGAAGGGGGTGGCCTGCGCCGCAAGGCTGCCCAGGGACAGCACAGAGGCCAAGGCAAGAGACTTCAACATAGTTACTTACTCCCAAAGAAAGACCTGGACGAATTAGCAAGCATCGTGCCATCAGAGAAAACCCTGCTGTGGCGGTGATTTGCTTGCGGTCAGCTTTCTGGGTGTAAAGAACGCCGACACCAACGGGCCTTGTCATCGAGAAAGTAGTCCTCGYCCGGCGGCTCGATGGGCTCGCCCTCAAAGAGCCCCGCAGGGAACCCGTAAGCCCTTGGCAGCCGCGCGTCCGCGGTGAAGACATGCGATCCGCATGTCTTGCAGAACGAGCGCTGCAGGTTGGGCGTGGGACAGAACACCGACAGCCCCTCGGGGTTGTTCACGACGACCTGATCGCGCGGCGCTGTGATCCACGTAGTGAATGCCGCACCGCTCAGGCGGCGGCATTCGCCGCAGTGGCAGTTGTCCGGGCGACGCAAAGGCGATGGGACCGTGACGGACACGGCGCCACAGTAGCAGGAGCCGCGGGCGGCGAGAAGCTTGGTCATCGGCTTCAAGGCAAGGGGAGGAGCCAGAACTATGCCCGTTGCCGCGTTGCTGAACTCCGTTGCCCGCTCGCGATCGGCGTGGGCAGGACTCACCGGCTGGCGGGGTGCCTTCTGCTGACAAGCCGTTGTCGCGACGTCCCGCCATCATGGCGATTCCCAACTTGCGCACGAGGCGCTCCGATGAAAGACGCCACCCTGTGGGAGGAATCGGCACAGGCCGGCATGGCCGCGCCGCGCGGCAACTGGATTGCCGTGGCCAGCGCCACCCACGCACGCCGAGGCTGCGCGGAACGCGGCGCAGGCTATATGCAGGTGTGCCATGGCAAGGTCGCGCCGTTGCGGCGCGTGAGGCCCGGTGACCGCGTGGCCTACTACGCGCCCACGGTCACCATGGGCGGCAGCGACAAGCTGCAGGCCTTTGTGTCGCTCGGGCTGGTCAGGCCCGGCGAGCCCTACGCCTTTGACATGGGTGGCGGCTTCGTCCCCTTCCGCAAGGACGTGGACTATGTGCCCGCACGCGAAGCGCCCATCGCCCCGCTGATCGACCGCTTCGAGTTCGTGCAGGACCGCGCGCGCTGGGGCTATTCGTTCCGTTTCGGACTGTTTGCCGTCAGCGACCATGACATGAGGCTGATTGCCGATGCCATGGCCGCCGATGCAGATGCCCTTCATTTCTGAACTGCACAGATGATCCCTTCATCCATCAACTCCGAGGGTGACCGCAACGCCGGCGCGCTTGACCCCGCAGTCGCTGCTCGTGCCTTGGCCTGCGGCTGGGCGATTTCGCGACGCACGCCAGCGCCGGTCAGGCGCTCCGGCTGCTTTCAGATTTCGGTCGGAAAGCCCGGGCAGACGACACGCTATGTTCTTCCCGCCCTTGATCGACATCTCCTCCAAGAACTTGTCACCGAGACCGGCCCCGGCAGCTGGCTGAAGATCTGCGCACCACGTGAAAGCGTGTCTCCCTTGCTCTCCCATCATTGGCAGTTTCACGAACCCGAGTTTCTGATGAGCACCGATCTCAGGGGCGGCGACACCACCGCCCCTGAGGGCTATCGCATACAGACCGACAAGGTGGGAGAGGTCGCGTTTGCCAGGCTGATCGCAGGTTCAGGAGAAATCGCGGCCGGCGGCCAGGTGGCGATCGAGGGTCCGTTCGCCACCTTCGATCAAATCGTCACGGCCGAGGCCCACAGGAGGAAGGGGCTGGGGCGACGCGTCATGACCATCTTGTCAAGCATCGCGCTCGATCTGGAGGCAAGGCAAGGCGTGTTGGTGGCCACGGAGTCGGGCGCCGCTCTGTACAAGGCGATGGGTTGGTCCCTGGTCTCGCCGGTCACGGCGGCGTCGTATCCAACCGCGCAGGCGGGCTGACGGGTGGTGGGGATGAGCCTTTTCACCTGACCGTCTTGCGTACCAGGTTGTCCCCTTCGACGAACCGAAGGTTTCAGCCCTGCCACGAAAGACCGCCATGTGCCGACTGCTCGCCCCGCTGCTCCTTGCCACGCTCACCCTCCTGGCTGGCGTGCCGCCAGCCGCCGCGCAAGCTGCTGCGCCGACGGTCTCCGTCGGCAGCGACAACGGCGCGGCCATCAAGGGTGCGCGCCGTGTTGCCATCGACCAGTTCGGGATCGAATTCGTCACCACGCTGAAGGCGAGCGGCAGCGGCGGGGGCAACAGCACCTCGGTGCAGGCCGAGCTGCGCGGCGTGCCGGATGCGGCGATGCAGGCGCTGACCGACCGCGTCTACCGCGACACCGTCGAGGCACTGACCGCTGCCGGCTTTGAAGTCGTCGGCATGGACACGATTCGCGCGCGCCCCGAGTACGCCGAAGTCGAGGCCCGCATGGGCAAGCCGGCGCCCTATGTCATCGACGACACGGGCGCCGTCTCCAAGATCTTCGCGCCCACCGGCATGCCGGCCTTCTTCCAGACGGCGGGAGGCCGCGGCACGCTGAGCGACCGCATCACCGCGCTGGATGGCGCCAACGGTGCAAAGGCCAGCGCGGTGGCGCAGGCGCTCGACCTGCATTTCGTGCGCCTGCACTTCTTCGCGAGCTTCGGCACCGCCTCCGGCAGCAAGGGCTTCCTGGCCAATATCGCGCGTCGCTCACAGTCCTCCATCGAGGCCGGCCCGGTGCTCTACCCCAACGAGACCCAGCTGCAGATCGTGTCGCAGGAGGGGCAGCGCATCTTCCGCACGACGTCGCGCAGCGGCGTCAACGGCGCCTTCTACGTCGACCGCCTGGTTCAGGGCGCTGCCGAAGGCTTCGCGCTCGTTGACACCACCACCGACGAGTCGCGCAAGTCAGACAACACGAGCAACGCGCTGTCGATGGGCCTGGCGCTGCTGACCGGTGGCCGCTCGCGTGGCACCAGCAATGCGACTGCCGCGGTCACGCTCGACGAGGCCACCTTCGAGCGGGCCTACCTGCCGATGATCGGCAGCGCGCGGGATGCGCTGGTGCAGCGACTGAAAAGCGCCAGGTGAACCGCCGCCAACGCGTCAGGCCAGCGGCGCGGCGCCCAGTTCGCGGCGCAGCCAGGCCCGTGCCAGCGCCCAGTCGCGCTTGACGGTGGCGAGCGACAGATCGAGCGCCTGCGCGATCTCGTCGTTTTCGAGCCCGCCGAAGAACTTCAGCTCCACCACCTTGGCCGCGCGCGGGTCGACGGCTTCGAGGGCCAGGATGGCCTCGTGCACGGCCACCACGTCGGGTTCGGCCTGCGCGCCGATTTYCGGTGCGCCGGTGATCGACAGCGACACCAGCTGCGCCTCGCGCTTCTCGGTGCGTTTGGCCAGCGCGTGGTTCACCAGGATGCGCCGCATCATGGTCGAGGCCACCGACAGGAAATGCGCGCGGTTGGACCATTGCGTGCGCGTCTGCTCGGCCATGCGGAACCAGGCCTCGTGCGTGAGCACCGTCGGGCTCAGCGTGTGCGCGTTCGCCTCGCGGCCCATGTGGGCGCGCGCGATGCGGTGCAGCTCGCCGTAGAGCAGCTCGAAGAGCTGGTTCGATGCGCCGGCCGCATCCGTGTCGAGCCGGCGCAGCCACTCGGTGACATCGGCGGCGGCGGGGTTCGAAGCGGACAGGGCAGTCATAGCGGTCATGGCGCCGCGCATTTTGCGCGCGGCGCCGCGACATGCCTGCGAAGGATTGCTCGGTTCATGCGTGCCTGTTTTCAAGCCCGATGAGCCTTTTGGCCGCGCCACGCTGCGTACCCCGGCATGCCCCTCGAATCGGCGAGGGGTGCCACCCCTCCCACCGGACTCCACCATGACATCGACCCCTTGCCCAACTCCCCACGGCCTGCGTGGCCTCGTGATCGCGGCGGCTACCGTGGCCGTTGCCACCTTGGCCGGCTGCGGGGGTGGCGGCACCACGGCGCCCGCAGTACCGGCTCCTGCACCGGTCGCAACAGCGCCTGCGCCCGTCCCCGCGCCTGCACCCGCCCCTGCGCCCGCGCCTGCGCCTGCCCCGGCGGTTGTCAAGGCCACATTGACCGGCGTGGCTGCGAGCGGCGCGCCCGTCGTTGGCGGCACGGTCACGGCCACCTGTACCAGCGGGCCGGCCACGGTCTCGCTGCCGACCAGCGCCACCGGCACCTGGACCGTCGACGTGCCGGCCAACACGCTGCCCTGCGCACTGCAGGTGTCGGGTGGCACGGTGGGCGGCGTGCCGAATGCGCTTTCGCTGCACAGCATTGCCGTGGCCGCCGGGCGCGTGAACATCACCACCCTCACCGACCTGACGATTGCGCGCGCTGCCGGCATGCCGCCCACGACCTGGTTTGCGGGCCTGGCCGCCGCACCGGCGGGCACCCGGCTCGACACCGCCGGAGCGCTCACCCAGCTGATTGCCACCCTCACGGCCGGCAGCTACGTGCTGCCCACCGGGCCATTCGACCCCTTCACCGTCGTGTTCGACGCCAAGCCGGGCGATTCCACGGACGCGCTGCTGGACAGCGTCATGGCCGCCGCACTCGCCAGCCACAAGACCTACATCGACCTGATCGCCGACTTCAGCGCCGCAACCAATGGCATCTACCGCTTGCCGCCCGCGCTGACGGGCACCGATCCCACGCCACCGGCGCCGCACGCCATCGTGCTCACGCCCAAGGGGCAGGCGATGGCCGCAGACGTCGCGCCGGCCATCGGTACCTGGCAGGGCCAGCTCGGGCGCGTCTTCACGCCGGGCCAGGCGACACAGGAGACCACCTCGTGCAGCATCGCCGTGGCCAAGGACGGCATGCTGACCGTCTCGGCCGGTGGACGCAGCCTGCAGGCCGCCGTCAACGGCGACGTGGGCGACCTCATCCTCAATGTCGTCAGCCTCACGCGGGTCCAGGCCAGCGATGTGCCGAACGACCGCTACGCCCAGCTCACCCTCGTCAAGGGTGTGATGGCGCAAGGCGTGGCGCGCCAGGGCGGCACCGGCTTCACCACGGCCACGGACCGGGTGGAGTGCTGGCTGAGCAACCCCAACCCGACCAGCGCAGGCGGCGCCAACGTCGCGACGCTGAACGGCGCCACCGCGGCCGACATGTCGGCAGCACTCGTCGGCCACTACACGAGCAGCAGCTGCACGCTGGACGTGTCGAGCAGCGGCGTCTTCCACCTGGTGAGCGGCAATGTTGACTTGACGACCCGCCTCGCCGGCGACGAGGACGACGTCATCGTCACCTTTGGCGAGAGCGTGGCGGTGCAGGCGCAGGACTACTTCACCGCCGGTGAACAAACCTGGGTGACGCTGGCCTACCAGCCGGCCAACGCGGCGCTGAACGTGCCGGCGTCGTACAGCGCCGACGCCAGCCACCGCATGCCGCGACCGGTCAAGTCGCTTGCGCAGTGCAGCGGCCTCGTCAAGCAGTGATGGCACGGGGGGCGGTTCCCCCGCTCCCCCGCATGCCGGTGCGTCACTACAGTCGCGTCGCCACCGCCCACCCCGAGCCCGCCGATGACCACCCCCACCCCCACGCCCGCCGACTGGGCCGCCCTGCGAAGCCTCTTCGATGAGGCGGTGGCGCTGCCCGCGGCCGAGCGTGCGGCGCATGTCGACGCGCTGCCCGTGAGCGCCGCGATGAAGGCCGAGCTGCACTCGCTGCTCGCCCATCACGCCGACCACACCGACGGCGATCCGCTGCTGTCGCGGCCCATCGCCGAGAGCGTGGCCGCCAGCCTGTCCCGCGACGGTGAGCGCTTCGGCGCCTGGGCCGTCGTGCGCAGCATCGGCAGCGGCGGCATGGGCGAGGTGTACGAGGCGCGCCGCGCTGACGGCAGCTTCGAGGGCCGCGCGGCCATCAAGGTGATCAAGCGCGGCATGGACAGCGACGCCGTGCTGCAGCGCTTTGCGCAGGAGCGCCAGGCGTTGGCGCGGCTGCATCACCCGCACATCGCCCAGCTCTTCGACGCCGGTCTCAGCGCCGACGGGCTGCCCTATTTCGTCATGGAGTTCATCGATGGCCTGCCCATCGACGAAGCCGCGCAAACGCGGTCCATCGACGAGCGCCTTGCGCTCTTCCTGCAATTGGCCGACGCCGTCGCGCACGCGCACCGCAACCTGCTCGTGCATCGCGACCTCAAGCCCGGCAACGTGCTCGTCACGCACGACGGGCAGGTCAAGCTGCTCGACTTCGGCATCGCCAAGGCGCTCGACCCGACCGAGGCGCAAGGCAGCGACAGCACCCTTGGCGCCGTCCGCCCCTTCACGCCCAACTACGCCAGCCCCGAGCAGGTGCGCGCCGAGCCGGTGGGCACGGGTACCGATGTCTACTCGCTGGGCGTGCTGCTCTACCAATTGCTGACTGGCCAGCGTCCTTACGGCCGCAACGCGCGCGGCCCCGCCGAGGCCGCGCGCGCGGTGCTCGACGAAGCGCCGACCCGCCCCTCGCAACTGAGCAGCCCCGACGCTGCGGCGCCCGATGCCCAGGCCTGGCTGATCACCCGGCAGCGCCTCAAGGGCGATCTCGACAACATCCTGCTCAAGGCGCTGGAGAAGGACGTGGGCCGCCGCTATGCCAGCGTCGAGCAGTTCGCCGCCGACCTGCGCGCCACGCTTGCGGGCTACCCGGTCAGCGCCCGCGCGCCCAGCCGCGGCTACTTGTTGTCCAAGTTCGTGCGGCGCAACCGCCTGCCGGTGACCCTGGGTCTGGGCGTTCTGCTGGCCCTGGCCGGGGGCCTGGCTGCGGCATCCTGGCAGGCACACGTGGCCGGCCAAGCGCGCGCCGCGGCCGAGTTGCGGCTGACGGCGGTCAAGGGCATCACGGCCGACCTGGTGTTCCGCTTCGGCGATGCGATCGCCTACCTGCCCGGCGGCAGCAAGGCCCAGGATGCGCTGCTGGCACAGACCCTCGCCGCGCTCGACCCCCTGGTGCAGGGCGAGCAGCCCGATGGCGACCTGCAGGCGCTCAGCGCCGCCATCCTCGCCCGCCGCGCCGAGTTGTTGGGCAATGACACCACCGGCACGGCCGAACTCGGTGCCCAGACCGACGCGATGGCCCAGCGCGCCGTCGAGCTGGGCGAGCGCCTGTGGGCCAGCCAGCATCACGACTGGCGTTTTGCGCAGTGGCATGCCCGCGCGCTGCAGGTGCAGTCGGTTCGGCTGCGCAACACCGGCCAGCGCGAGCGTGCGGTGGCCAACAGCCGGCTCATCCTCCAGCGCCTCGAACAGGCACGCCCGTTTGCCAGGGACGACGTGCTGGGCCGCGCAGCCCTGGGCGTGGAGCTGGCCAACACCACCCTGAGCCTCGGCCAGACGCTGAGCGCGGCAGGCCAGCTTGACGAAGCCCTGGCCCTGTACGCCAAGGCCGAGCCGGTCTACCGCGAGCTGCTGGCCGACACCGCCATGCATGCCGAGAGCGACCGCCACGCCGCACCCGGCGAGATGAAGACCGAGGTCTACCTCCGCCACCAGCTCGGCGTCGCTCTGGCATCCCGCGCGCTGACGCTGCTGCGCCTGGACCGGCTCGACGACGCGCTGGCCCAGCTGCAGGCCGCGATGCCGTTGCGCCGCGCCAATGTCGAGGCCGAGCCCGCCAACATCGCCTGGCACGATGGCCTGCTGCAAGAGGCCAATACCCTGTCGCTTGTGCAACTGCGCCGTGGCGAATGGGCCGCAGCGCTCGAGGCCTCGACCCTGGCCTGGACCGAGAACGAGCGCCTGGCCCGGCAGGAGGGCCCGCAGAGCAAATGGGTCCAGTTGCCGCGGACGCTGGCCGCCCAGCATGGTCTCGCGCTCTGGCGCAATGGCCAGCCCGTCCAGGCGCTGGCGGTGGTCGAGCAGGGCCTGGCCGCGTGGAAAGCGTCGCCCGGCACCGCGCCCAATCCCGCGGCCGACCTGCGCTGGAGTGCCTTGCAAGCGGTGTACGGCGCCCTGCTGGCCGAGCTTCACAAGCCCGGCGCGCAAGCGCAACTGCGTGAGGCCCTGGCCCGGCTGCAGCCGCTGTTCGATGACCCCAGCCTGGGTCGCCCGGCGCGGCTGGCCTGGGCCGAGGCGGCCACCTGGCTGGTGGCACTGAAGCCGGTGGATGGCGAGGCGCTGCGCCGGCAGGCGCTGGGCGCGCTGGCGGCTGCGGCCAGCGTGACGCCGCTGGCGGCCGACCATGCCGCGTTGAAGGGCCGGCTGGAGATCTGAGCGCACGGCGGGACGGGGGCGCAAGTGCTGAGCCGGCATCGAGCTAGCCGGTTGCGCGGTCAAGTCCTACACCTGGGGGTCGGCCTTGCGAGGAGAGTCGGCACAGGTTCAAGGCGCTTCAGCGCCGTTGAATCGTGAGCCCCAACTACCAAGGAGACCGCAATGAGTCTAGGTGCCATTCTGCTCGTCGTGCTGATCCTTCTTCTGCTCGGCGCCATCCCGGCGTGGCCCCATAGCCGCGGCTGGGGCTATGGGCCAACGGGAGGGATCGGCCTGGTTTTGCTGATCGTGCTCGTGCTGCTCTTGATGGGTCGGATATAGCCGTCTCGACACATGAGCGCGTCTACCCCTCGCCGGTGTCGCCCGGCTCGTTGGGTGGCCGCCCTCGCCGGGGCGCCGGGCTGGCGGCCGGCTTGATGCCGCGCCGCGCCAGCGCCTCGCGCAGCAGCACTTCGACCTGCGCATTGGCCGAGCGCAGCTCCTGGGCTGCCAAGCGTTCGATTTGTGCCCACAGCGCCGGGTCCACCCGTAACGCGAAGGCCTTCTTGTCGGGGCTGGCCATGCCGCGGCGCGCTCAGGCGTACAGCGTGCCGGCGTTGATGATGGGTTGGGCGTCCTTGTCCGAACACAGCACGACGAGCAGGTTGGACACCATGGCCGCCTTGCGCTCGTCGTCCAGCACGACGATCTCGCGCTCCGACAGCCCGCGCAACGCCTCCTCCACCATCGTCACCGCGCCCTGCACGATCTTCTTGCGTGCGCTGATGATGGCCTCGGCCTGTTGGCGGCGCAGCATCACCTGGGCGATTTCCGGGGCGTAGGCGAGGTGGGTGATCTTGGCTTCCAGCACCGCCACGCCGGCCTGGGCGCAGCGCTCCTGCAGTTCGGCGACCAGCGCCTTGACGACCTCGTCCTGGCCGGCGCGCAGCGTCGTTTCGTCGGGGTCCAGGTCCTCGCCGTCGTCGTAGGCGAACTGCGTGGCCAGATGGCGGATGGCCGTCTCGGCCTGCACGCCCACGTAGGTTTCGAACTTGTCCACCTCGAAGACGGCGCGCGCCGTGTCCTGCACGCGCCAGACGATGGCAGCGCTGATTTCGATCGGGTTGCCGCGCTTGTCGTTGACCTTGATGTGCGGCGCGTTCAGATTGCGCGCGCGCAGCGAGATGCGCTCCCGCATCGCGAACGGGTTGGCCCAGCGAAGGCCTTCATGGCGGTCGGTGCCGACATAGCGGCCGAACAGCGTCAGGATCCGCGCCTCGTTGGGCTCCTGCATGTAGATCCCGATCAGCATGAGCAAACTGGCCGCGAAGAGGAGCACGGTCAGCACCATCAGCGCCAGGTTGCCTATGGACCACACGAACAGCGCCGCCGCCGCTGCCGCCCCGCCCAGGCTGCAGGCAATGGGCACGAAGCCGCTGAACGCGCGAGCCGGCAGTTCGAGACGAGAGAGCTGTTCGAGGACGGGCATGGCGATACCTCAGGAAAAGGAGATATCACTTTAATTCACTTTGCCCGGCGTGACCACACAGGGCCTGTTAAATAACAGGTCCTAGTGGTTGTGCCGCGGTGGCGTGTCGATCACGCCGCGATACGGCACGGCGAGTTCCAGGCAGGCGCCGGTCGACAGCTGCCCCACCGTTGAGCGATAGATCTCCTGCCACGGTGTCTGGCTCGGCGGTACCGCAGGTGGCGCATCTTCAGCGCGGCGGCGCGCCAGCTCCTCATCACTGAGCAGCGCGTCGCAGCGGCCCGCGATCAGGTCGACGCGGATGACGTCGCCCGTGCGCAGCCAGGCCAGCCCACCGCCGATGGCGCTCTCGGGCGAGGCGTGCACGATGGAGGGGCTGTCCGACGTGCCCGACTGGCGGCCGTCGCCCAGCGTGGGCAAGCTCATCACGCCGCGCCGGATCAGCGCGTCCGGTGGCTGCATGTTGACGACCTCGGCGGAGCCCGGCCACCCCATCGGCCCGGCGCCGCGCATGACGAGGATGCAGCCCTCATCGATGCCAAGCGCAGGGTCGTTGATGCGCGTGTGATAGTCGTCGGGGCTGTCGAAGACGATGGCCCGGCACTCAAAAGCGCCGTCCTTCAGGTAGCGCTCGCGGAACGTTGCCGAGATGACGCTGGCCTTCAGGATGGCGAAGTCGAACAGGTTGCCGCTCAACACGACGAAGCCGGCATCGGGCTTCAGCGGTGCGCTGACCGGGTAGATGACTTCACGGTCCTGCGTCTCGCGGCCGTCGAGATTGGCGGCCATCGTGTGGCCGGTCACCGTCGGCCGGATGGTGCGCAGCAGGCCGGCCCGCTGCAGCTCCCACATGACGGCCGGCACGCCGCCGGCGCGGTGGAAGCGCTCGCCGAGGAACTGGCCGGCCGGCTGCATGTTCAGCAGCAGCGGCACGTGCTGGCCCACCTCGGTCCAATCGGCAGCTGTCAGCTCGATGCCGGCATGGCGGGCCATGGCCATCAGGTGCGGCTGGGCGTTGGTCGAGCCGCCGATGGCCGCGTTGACGACGATGGCGTCGAGAAAGGCGTCGCGGCTGAGGATCTTCGACGGCCGCAGGTCCTCGCGCGCCATGTCGACGATGCGCCGGCCCGTCTCATAGGCCATCTGGCCGCGCTCGCGGTAGGGCGCCGGGATGGCCGAGCAGCCGGTCAGCGACAGCCCCAGGCACTCGGCCAGCGCATTCATCGTCGAGGCCGTGCCCATGGTGTTGCAGTGGCCGGCCGAGGGCGCGGAGGCCGCAGCAATCTCGATGAAGGTCTCTTCGTCGATCTCGCCCGCCGCGAGCCGCCGCCGGCCGGCCCAGATGGCGGCGCCGGAGCCGACGAGCTGCCCCTCGAACCAGCCGTCCAGCATCGGGCCGCCGGACAGCACGATGGCCGGGATGTCGACGGTGCTTGCTGCCATGMCCTGCGCCGGTGTCGTCTTGTCGCAGCCCGTCGTCAGCACGACGGCGTCCAGCGGGTAGCCGTGCAGGATCTCGACGAGGCCGAGGTAGGCCAGGTTGCGGTCCAGCGCCGCGGTGGGGCGGCGGCAGTTCTCGAAGATGGGATGCAGCGGGAACTCCATCGCGATGCCGCCCGCGTCGCGAATGCCATCGCGCACGCGCTTCGCCAGCTCCAGATGGATGCGGTTGCAGGGGCTCAGGTCGCTGCCGCTCTGGGCAATGCCGATGACGGGCCGGCCCGAGCGCAGTTCCTGCGGCGTGAGGCCGTAGTTCATGAAGCGCTCCAGATAGAGCGCCGTCATGTCGATGTGATCGGGGTTGTCGAACCAGTCCTGGGAGCGCAGCCGGCGCGTCATCGCGCGCGGCTCCACAGGTGCTTCATCAGCACGCCGACGCCATAGGTCATCGTGGTGGCGTGGGCGGAGATGTCCACCAGGGCGCCTTCGGCGTCGGCAGGCAGAAAGCTGGGGTCGGTCGAGGTCATGCGGCTCGCGGTGCGGTAGGGGAGGCGG
>NZ_JBFUMO010000135.1:0-12041 GCF_054049355.1 Roseateles sp. P5_E11
AAGCAGACATATACAAGATTGTAGGCAGCGGACCATGAACAGGGGACGCCGACGGTTCGGCCGTCAAATTTGTTGGTAGAGAATCCCTGATCCTTTTTCAGCCTCGGGTACACCCTGACCCGAGGACTACCAAACCCACCAAGATGTTTGAGGACCGCAGCTACAAGAGGACGTTCTACAGCGCACCGCAGTCGGTCGAATCCCTGATCGCCGCTTTCCTGGAGCCCGGCATCATCGTTCTGACCTTTCTTGTCGTGAACGGTCACTTCGACGAGCCGGTGCTGCGCCCCACCCTGACGCTGTGCCTGCTCGTCTTCGCCCTCACCTTCCCGGGTCGCAACCGCTTCAGCGACCACCCGGCCAGCGCCCTTGTGGACGTGCTGTCCTCCTGGCTGGTGCTGCTGGGCATCCTGCTGCTGTGCGGCTACGCCACCAACAGCCTGCACTATTTCGAGGACGAGGTGCTGCTGTGGTGGGCCGTCATCACACCTGCCGTCCAGATCGCCGCCATCGAGACGGGCCGGCGCATCCAGCAATGGCGGGCACGCGACCCGGGCGCGCGCCGTACGGCGGTCGTCGTCGGCGCGGGCGTGCTTGGCCACAAGGTGGCGCGAGCGCTGCGCGACTCTCAGGGCGTCGTCTGCCTGGGCTATTTCGACGACCGTGCGCCTGAGCGCCTGCACCCGGAAGCCGGCGCCTCCATCCTGGGCACCCTGCCCCAGCTCAGCGAGTTCGTGCGCGACAAGGGCGTGCGCGAGGTCTACATCACCCTGCCCCTGGGGTCGCAGCCTCGCATCGTCGAGTTGCTGGAACAGGTGCAGGGCACGACGGCCTCGCTGTTCTTCGTGCCCGACGTGTTCGGCATCAGCATCATCCAGGGCCGCCTGCAGGACATCTCGGGCGTGCCGGTGGTCGGCATCTGCGAGACGCCCTTCACCGGCACCAACCAGCTGATCAAGCGCGTCAGCGACGTCGTGCTGGCCACTTTGATCCTGATCCTCATCTCGCCCATCCTGCTTGCCCTGGCCATTGGCGTGAAGCTCAGCTCACCAGGCCCTGTCATCTTCAGGCAGAAGCGCAACGGCCTGGATGGCGAGGAGATCATCGTCTACAAGTTCCGCTCCATGCGGACACAGGACAACGGTCCCGTGGTCAAACAGGCCACCAAGGGCGACGCGCGCATCACGCCCTTTGGCGCCTTCATCCGCCGCACCTCGCTGGACGAACTGCCGCAATTCATCAATGTGCTGCAGGGTCGCATGAGCATCGTCGGGCCGCGCCCGCACGCCGTGGCCCACAACGAGGAATACCGCAAGATCATCAAGGCCTACATGGTGCGCCACAAGGTCAAGCCGGGCATCACCGGCTGGGCCCAGGTGAATGGCTTGCGTGGCGAGACCGACACCATCGACAAGATGGTGGCACGCGTCGAATACGATTTGGAATACCTGCGCAACTGGTCACTGGCCCTGGATCTGCAGATCATCTTGCGGACCGTGAGGTTGGTGGTGTTTGATCGCCATGCCTATTAAGCCTGCTCGCCATTGCCACCGTTGGACCCGGCTTGCGCTGCTGATCGCCGCGCTTTCAGCGGTCCAGTCCGCGCACGCTCAGACCGATGACACGACGCCCTTTTATGTCGGTGCATCGTTAGGTGTTGCTCATGTCTCAAATGTGTACCGMCAGTCAAGCGCCGCCAACGATGACACAGTGACCAGCGCCGGGGTTCTGGGCGGCATCGACACGAAGCTCGGTCGTCAGCATCTGACGGTGGACGGCTCGCTGCAGAGCAACCGCTATTCAACGATTAGCGAGCTCAACAATCGCTCCTACACCTTGCGCAGTGCGCTCAATTGGCAGACGGTGGGTAATCTGTCGGGAGTGCTGAGCGCCAAATCGGACCGATCCCTCGCTGACTTCAACATCGGTAGCGGCGTCGATCCAATCCTCAAGAAGAACATCGAACGCGAGGACGAATACCAGGCCTTGGTCCGCCTTGGCGTACTGACGCGGTATACGCTGGAAAGTAGTTGGACGCACCGCCGCCGGGACTTCAGCGCCTCGGAGTACGACCGTTTCGACTTCGAGCAGAACACGGGTTCCCTCGGCATCTATGCCACGCCCGGCGGCAATGTCAGGCTGGGCCTGGTGGGGCGACGCACCAAGGGCAAAAACCCGCACTATCCCATTGGCCTTGCCGTTGACCCGCAGACGGCGCAGGTTGTCGTCGTCTCGGTACCTAATGACTACACCCGGGACGACTTCRACTTCACCACCAAGTGGAGCACCGGCGGCCGCAGCACGCTAAACACGCGCATCAGCCGCAGCAAGTCAAAAAACAGCCTCGATGACCGGTTACGCGATTTCAGCGGCACCACCGGTGCCATCGGTTGGAACTGGCAGCCCACAGCCAAGTTGCAATTGAACCTGCARTATGCGCGGGACACCGGGCAGGAAAGTGTCGTCCAGACGGCTGACCTGAACCGGGTCTACACCACCTATCAGCTGGGCGGCACCTACGCCGTGACAGGCAAGGTCAGTCTCAGCGCCAAGGCGAGCCGGAACCGCGCCACACGCACCAGCACGGCAGGTGCCGCCGTTGCCGATGCGCTGGACGACTTCAAGACGTACAACCTGAGCATGCGCTGGGCGTTCACACGCGGCCTCAGCCTGGGCTGCCAGTACGACCGTGCCAGCCGCAACAGCAGCATTGCCCAATACGTGTACACCGCCAGCAGCTACGGCTGCACGGGTCAAGCCATCTTCTTCTGATGACCACCATCCTGCTCACGGGTGCGACAGGCTACATCGCGTCGCACACTTGGCTGGCTCTCCAGCAGGCGGGCTATCGCGTCGTCGGCGTGGACAACTTTTCCAACAGCTCGCCCGTCGTGCTGGAAAGGCTGGCGGAACTGGCCAGCACCCCCATCGAGTTCGAACGTGCCGACGTCTGCGACGCCGCGGCAATGGACGAAGTCTTCGGCAGCTACAAGCCGGCCGCCGTCGTTCACTTCGCCGCCTACAAGGCCGTGGGTGAATCGGTCGGCCAGCCTCTGGCCTACTACCGCAACAACGTCGGTGGGCTGGTCAACACCTGCGAGGCCATGAAGCGCCACGGCTGCACGCGCATGGTGTTCAGCTCCAGCGCCACCGTCTACGGCGCTCCGGACAAACTGCCCCTGCGCGAGGACGCACCGACCTCGTCGACCAACCCCTACGGCGCGACCAAGCTGATGGGCGAGCAGATCCTGCACGACCTCGGCATCGCCGATCCAACCTGGCAGGCCGCCTGCCTGCGCTACTTCAACCCAGTCGGCGCCCACGAGAGCGGCCGCATCGGTGAAGACCCGCGCGGCACGCCCAACAACCTGATGCCCTATGTCGCCCAGGTGGCGGTGGGCCGGCGCACCAAGCTGGCCGTCTTCGGCAATGACTACGCGACGCCCGACGGCACTGGCGTGCGCGACTACATCCATGTCAGCGACCTGGCCGAAGGGCACGTCGCTGCACTGCGCTGGCTGCTGGCCAATACCGGCTCGTTGACCGTCAATCTCGGCACCGGCCAGGGCTACAGCGTGCTCGACCTGGTGCGCGCCTACGAAGCCGCCAGCGGCCGCAGCGTGCCCTACGAAATCGTCCCGCGCCGCCCTGGCGACATCGCAGCCTGCTGGGCCGACCCGGCCCTGGCGCGCGAGTTGCTTGGCTGGGAGGCCAAGCTCGATCTCGCCCGCATGTGCCAAGACAGTTGGCGCTGGCAACGACTCAACCCTCACGGTTTCAATCCCGCATGACCCACGTTCAACCCGTCATCATGGCCGGCGGCTCCGGCACCCGGCTCTGGCCTCTGTCGCGCAGCGGCTACCCCAAGCAATTCCTCGTGCTGTCCGGCAACGAGAGCCTGTTCCAGCTCGCCGCGCGCCGCCTGGCCGCGCTGGCCTCGCCCGAGTTCGAGCTCGCCGGTCCCTGCATCGTCGGCAATGAGGAGCACCGCTTCCTCGTACTGGATCAATTGCGCGAGACCCGGCAGGAGCCCAGCAGCGTGCTGCTGGAACCGCTGGGCCGCAACACTGCCCCGGCGTTGACGCTGGCCGCACTGGCCGCACTCGAGGGCGGCAAGGACCCCGTCCTCGTCGTCACGCCGGCCGACCAGACGGTCACCAACCCGGCAGCCTTCACCGCGGCATTGCAGGACGCGGTCCGCATCGCGGCCGAAGGTGCCATCGCCATCCTGGGCATCACGCCAGACCGGCCCGAAACAGGCTACGGCTATATCCGCACCTCGGGCGACGCCGCGGGCCTGGTGGTCGCACAGTTCGTCGAGAAGCCCAACCTGGAGACCGCCCAGCGCTATCTGGCCGAAGGCGACTACTACTGGAACAGCGGCATGTTCGTGCTGCGTGCCAGCGTCTGGATGAAGGCGCTGGAACGATTCCGCCCCGACATCGCCGCTGCCACGCGCGCTGCCTGGGATGCGCGCAAGACCGACGCCAAGTTTGTGCGCCCCGGCAAGGCCGAGTTTGCCGCCGTGCCCAGCGAATCGGTCGACTACGCCGTCATGGAGCGCTGCCCCGGAACGGACATCCCCTTGCGCATGGTCGCGCTGGATGCCGGCTGGAACGACCTCGGCGCCTGGGAAGCGGTCTGGCAGGTCTCCGAGAAGGATGCCGACGGCAACGCCTTCGTCGGCGACGCCTTGTTCGCCGACAGCAAGAACACCCTGGTCCACGCCACCAGCCGCCTCGTGGGCGTCGTTGGCCTGACCGACATCGTCGTTGTCGAGACGGCCGATGCCGTGCTCGTCAGCGACCGGTCGCGCAGCCAGGAGGTCAAGCAGATCGTCAACCGCCTGGGCGCCGAGCAACGCGGCGAGCATGCCCTGCACCGCAAGGTGCACCGCCCCTGGGGCTGGTATGACAGCATCGACTCGGGCGAGCGTTTCCAAGTCAAGCGCATCATGGTCAAGCCGGGTGCCTCCCTGAGCCTGCAGATGCACCACCATCGCGCGGAGCACTGGATCGTCGTGAGCGGCACGGCCGAGATCGTCAACGGCGACAAGACCATCCTGCTGACCGAGAACCAGTCCACCTACATCCCGCTGGGTCAGACGCATCGCCTGGCCAACCCGGGCAAGGTGCCGCTGGAGATCATCGAAGTGCAGTCTGGCTCCTATCTCGGCGAGGACGACATCGTCCGCTTCGAAGACACCTACGGCAGAACATGACCATCCTCGTCACCGGCGGCGCCGGCTTCATCGGCAGCAACTTCGTGCTGGACTGGCTGCGTGAGAGCGACGAGCCCGTCGTCAATCTCGATGCGTTGACCTACGCTGGCAACCTCGAGAACCTGGCCTCGCTGGACGGTGACGCGCGTCACGTCTTCGTCAAGGGCGACATCTGCGACCGCGGCCTGATCGACAGCTTGCTGGCCAAGCACCGCCCCCGCGCCATCGTCCACTTCGCGGCTGAGAGCCATGTAGACCGCTCCATCCACGGCCCCGGCGCATTCATGAAGACGAATGTCGAGGGCACGTTCACGCTGCTGGAAGCGGCACGCACTTATTGGGGCGGCCTTGAAGGCGAAGCCAAACAAGGCTTTCGCTTCCACCACGTGTCGACCGACGAAGTCTATGGCTCGCTGAAAGCCTCGGATCCGCCCTTCGCCGAAACCAACGCCTACGAGCCCAACAGCCCGTATTCGGCCAGCAAGGCGGCCAGCGACCACCTCGTGCGCGCCTGGCACCACACCTACGGCCTGCCGGTCGTCACCACCAACTGCTCGAACAACTACGGGCCCTATCACTTCCCGGAGAAGCTGATTCCGCTGCTGATCGTCAATGCGCTGGCAGGCAAACCCCTGCCCGTCTATGGCGACGGCCAACAGATCCGCGACTGGCTTTACGTCACCGATCACTGCAGCGGCATCCGTGCCGTGCTGGCCGGCGGCAAGCTGGGTGAGACCTACAACATCGGCGGCTGGAACGAGAAGGCCAACATCGACATCGTCAAGACGGTGTGCGCCTTGCTCGACGAACTCAAACCCTCGGCGGACGGCCCCTACGAGCGCCTCATCACCTATGTGAAGGACCGCCCCGGCCACGACCGCCGCTACGCCATCGACGCACGCAAGATCGAGCGCGAGCTGGGCTGGCGCCCGGCAGAAACCTTCGAGACCGGCATCCGCAAGACGGTGCAGTGGTATCTGGACCATCCAGACTGGGCCGCCCGCGTGCAAAGCGGCGCCTACCGGGACTGGGTTGCCAAGCAATACAGCTGAAGCCATGAAGATTCTTCTTCTCGGCAAGGGTGGCCAGGTCGGCTGGGAACTGCAACGCTCACTGGCTGTGGCAGGCGAAGTCATCGCAATGGACCATGACGACGGCGCGGACTTCACCCAGCCCGAAGCGCTCCTTGCCCGCGTCAGAGACATTGCCCCTCACGTCATCGTCAATGCCGCTGCGCATACCGCCGTCGACAAGGCCGAGAGCGAGCCCGAGCTCGCACGCCAGATCAACGCCACCGCCCCTGCCCTGCTGGCCATCGAGGCCAAGCGTACCGGCGCTTTGCTGGTGCACTACTCGACGGACTATGTCTTCGACGGCAGCGGCAGCCATGCTCGCGATGAGGAAGCTCCCGTCGGGGCGCTCAGCGTCTACGGAGCAACCAAGGCCGAAGGCGAGGACGCCATCCGCGCCAGCGGCTGCCAGCATCTGATCCTGCGCACCAGCTGGGTTTATGGCGCCCGCGGCGGCAACTTCGCAAAGACCATGCTGCGCCTCGCCGCCGAACGCGAGCAGCTCAAGGTCATCGCCGACCAGATCGGCGCGCCAACAGGCGCCGACCTGCTGGCCGACCTGACCGTCCACATGCTGCGCGCCGCGCGCGTGAACCCTGCGCTGACCGGCACCTATCACGCGGTCGCTGGCGGCGAGACGAGCTGGCACGAGTACGCCCGCTTTGTCATCGAGTTCGCACGTGCACAGGGCAAGGTCATCAAGGTCGCGCCGGACCAGATCCTCGCCATCCCGACAAGCGACTACCCCACACCGGCGATGCGCCCGCTGAACTCGCGCCTGGCCACGGCCAAGCTGCAGCAGTGCTTCGGCCTCGTCCTGCCGCCTTGGCAGCAAGGAGTGGAACGCATGCTGAACGAAATTCTTTAAGGGCTCCGATGAATAACCGCAAGGGCATCATCCTCGCTGGCGGCTCCGGCACGCGCCTGCACCCGGCCACGCTGGCCATGAGCAAGCAACTGCTGCCGGTGTACGACAAGCCGATGGTCTATTACCCGCTGAGCACGCTGATGCTCGCGGGCATCCGCGACATCCTGCTCATCAGCACGCCACAGGACACGCCGCGCTTCGAAGCCCTGCTCGGTGACGGTTCGCRCTGGGGCCTGAACATCAGCTACTGCGTGCAGCCTAGCCCTGACGGCCTGGCACAGGCCTTCATCCTCGGCCGCGATTTCGTCAATGGCTCGCCGAGCGCCCTCGTGCTGGGGGACAACATCTTCTATGGCCATGACTTCGCCGGCCTGCTGGGCAGCGCCACGGGTCGCGACGGCGGCGCCAGCGTCTTCGCCTATCACGTGACCGACCCCGAACGCTACGGCGTGGTCGACTTTGATGCCCAGCAACGTGCGCTGTCCATCGAAGAGAAACCGAAAAGCCCGAAAAGCAATTACGCGGTGACGGGCCTGTATTTCTACGACGAGCAGGTCTGCGACATCGCGGCAGCCATCAAGCCCAGCGCCCGCGGTGAACTCGAGATCACCGACGTCAATGCCCAATACCTGCGCCAGGGCCAGCTCAATGTCGAGATCATGGGCCGTGGCTATGCATGGCTGGACACCGGCACCCACGACAGCCTGCTCGAAGCGGGCCAGTTCATTGCCACGCTGGAAAAGCGCCAGGGGCTGAAGGTGGCCTGCCCGGAAGAGATCGCCTACCGTGCAGGCTGGATCGATGCTGCACAGCTTGAAACCCTCGCCAAGCCCCTTGCCAAGAATGGCTACGGCCAATACCTGCTCAAGCTGCTGACCGACAAGGCCTTCTGAACACGATGCAAGTCACGCCAACCGCCCTTCCCGAAGTCCTGCTCATCCAGCCCAAGGTCTTCGGCGACGCCCGCGGCTTTTTCATGGAGAGCTGGAACGAGGAGCGCTTCAACCAGGCGCTGGGCTACGACGTGCACTTCGTGCAGGACAACCACTCGCGCTCCGCGCGCGGCGTGCTGCGCGGCCTGCACTACCAGCTCGACCCACATGCTCAGGGCAAGCTCGTGCGCTGTGTCTCCGGTGCAGTGTTCGACGTGGCCGTCGACATGCGTCGGTCCAGCCCCAATTTCGGGCGCTGGGTCGGCTTCGAACTGTCGGCCGAGAACCAGCGGCAAGTCTGGATCCCGCCTGGCTTCGCCCATGGCTTCGTCGTCGTCAGCGAAACCGCGGACTTCCTCTACAAGACCAGTGGCCGCTACGCACCCGAGTGCGAGGGCGCAGTGCGCTGGGATGACCCGACCATTGGCATCGAATGGCCGCTGGACGGACTCATACCGCAACTGTCGGCAAAGGACGTCAGCGCACCACTGCTGGTTGAGGCCAAGACCTTCACCTGAGTCGATCGGCCCGCAGCTCAGGCGCGCGCGTCACCCCAACGCAGCGGCGTCACCTCGTCGCCGACATAGCTGGTGTGACCGGTGCGATCCACGCAGTACTGCGGCGAGATGATCATCTCGCGCACCGTCATGCCTTCACCGATGCGCGTGTGCTCAATGAGCACGGCCCGCTCAACGACCGAACCGGCGCGCAGGTGAGATCCGTGACCGATCCAGGTAGGTCCGATCACCCGAGCACCTGACTCGATACGCACGTTGGAGCCGATATACACCGGGCCCTCGATGTGGACCTTGTCCCAGTCCACCGACGTGTTCAGCCCCACCCACACCTGCGGCCGTACCTCGCGCCCGGGGATGTCCATTTGCGCGACGCCACCGGCCATGACCTGCTGGGTGACGGCCCAATAGTCGGTCACGCGGCCGATGTCGATCCAGTTGAACGGCCGTTTCTGCGCAAAGAAGGGCAGGCCCTTCTCCACCAGCAGCGGAAACAGCTGGCTGCCGATGTCGAACTCGACGCCCGACGGGATCAGGTCGAGCACTTCGGGCTCGAAGATGTAAATGCCGGTCGACGCCAGGTTGCTCCTCGCCTCCTCGGGCTTGGGCTTTTCCTGGAAGGAAGTCACCCGGCCCTCGGCGTCAGCGACAACAATGCCGTAGTTTTTGGTCTGGTCACGAGGCACTTCGAGAGTCACGACGCTTGCGATGGCTCCCTTGGACTTGTGCTCGGCAAGCGCCGCGGCGATGTCCAGATCGATGACGGCATCGCCGCACAGCACGAGGAAGGTTTCATCGAAGAAACCGCCGAAGTCCTGGATCTTGCGCATGCCTCCTGCCGAGCCGACCGGCTTACAGATCACCTCGCCTTGCTCGCGAACGCCTTCGTAGGAGTAACCGAGCTCAACGCCCCACCGATGACCCGAGCCGAAGTAGTTCTCTATCTTCCAGTGCATGAAGGCCACGTTGACCATGACCTGCTTGACGCCATGGCGCGCCAGATGCTCGACCAGATACTCCATGACCGGCTTGCCCAGGATGGGCACCATCGGCTTGGGCGTGTGCTTCGTCAACGGGCGCACCCGCGTTCCCTGGCCCGCGGCCAGGATCATTGCTTTGGCCATGCCGGCCTCCTAACGTAGTGACGGTTGCACCAAAGCAAGCAAGCGGCGGGCCTGCCGCACACAGTTAGGGGGTCAGCCGCGGCCGATACCTCGATAGTCGATGCCCAGCGCCTTCATCAGCTTGGGGTCGTAGAGGTTGCGGCCGTCGAAGACAACAGGTGCCTTGAGCTTCGACTTGATGGCGTCGAAATCCGGCGTGCGGAATTCCTTCCACTCCGTCACGATCAGCAGTGCGTCCGCGCCCTGCAGCGCCGCCTCGGCGCGCTCGACCAGCGTCACGTCGTCACGCGGGCCAATCACGCGAGCCGTTTCCGGCATCGACACCGGGTCGTAGGCTGCGACGGTTGCACCGCGCCGGGTCAGCTCATCGATGATGACCAACGATGGTGCCTCGCGCATGTCGTCGGTGTTCGGCTTGAATGCCAAGCCCCAGATGGCGAAGCGGCGGCCCTTGAGGTCGTCGCCGAAACGCGCCACGACCTTGTCGACCAGCACGCGCTTCTGGCGTTCATTGGCTTCTTCCACGGCGGTCAACACCTTCAGCGGAATACCGTTGTCGGCGGCGGTCTTCACCAGCGCCTTGACATCCTTCGGGAAGCAGGAACCGCCATAACCGGCGCCGGCGTACAGGAATTGATAGCCGATGCGCGGATCAGAGCCGATGCCGCGCCGAACCAGCTCGATGTCGGCGCCCACGCGCTCCGCCAGCAGCGCCAGCTCGTTCATGAAACTGATGCGTGTGGCCAGCATCGCATTGGCGGCGTACTTGGTGAACTCGGCGCTCTTCACGTCCATGACCAGCATGCGGTCCTGCGTGCGGTTGAACGGCGCATACAGGGCGCGCATCAACAGCGTGGCCTGCTCGTCGTCGGAGCCAATGACGACGCGATCAGGCTTCATGAAGTCGTCGACCGCCGCACCTTCCTTCAGGAACTCAGGATTGGAGACGACGGCATATGCCATGTCTCCGAGGCCACGCTTTTCGAGCTCTTCCTTGACCGCAGCGCGGACCTTGTCGGCCGTGCCGACCGGCACCGTGCTCTTGTCGACGATGACCTTGTAGTCCGTCATGCGCTGGCCGATGGAGCGGGCCGCGGCCACCACGTACTGAAGGTCGGCCGAGCCGTCTTCGTCAGGCGGCGTGCCCACGCCGATGAAGAGCAGCGTGCCGTGCTGTACGGCCATGTCCACATCGGTGGTGAACTGCAGGCGGCCGGCCGCCACATTGCGGCGCACCACTTCGAGCAGGCCGGGTTCGTGAATAGGGATCTCGCCGTCGTTGAGGACGCGGATCTTTTCGGGATTCACGTCCAGACAAACCACGTGGTTGCCCATTTCGGCCAAGCAGGCTCCGGTGACCAGGCCCACGTAGCCGGTGCCGATGGCGGTGACTTTCATTCTCAATCCTCGTGCAAAAAACGGTTAACCCGTTTGTAACGCAGTCACGTGACGGTCCAGTGCCATTCAGACCTTGTAGTAGTCCCGATACCAGGCGACAAACCGCTGGATTCCTTCAGGTACAGGCATCGCCGGACGGAAACCCGTCCACTCGGCCAGTTCCTCGACATCAGCATGCGTAGCCGGCACATCACCATCCTGCATGGGCATGAAGTTCTTGACGGCCTCGCGGCCCGCGGCCTGCTCGATGGCCTCGATGAAGCTCATCAGCTGGATGGGTGCGTGGTTGCCGATGTTGAAGACGCGGTAGGGGGCGCTGGAGCGCGCCGGATCGGCCTTGTTGGGGTTGTAGTTGGGGTCGGCGGTAGCCGTGCGGTCCAGGACGCGCACGACGCCCTCGGCGATGTCGTCGATGTAGGTGAAGTCGCGGACCATCTTGCCGTGATTGAACACGTTGATGGGCCGCCCTTCGATGATGGCCTTGGTGAACAGGAAGAGCGCCATGTCCGGCCGGCCCCACGGGCCATACACCGTAAAGAAGCGCAGGCCCGTCGTTGGCAGCCCAAAGAGGTGTGAATAGGTGTGGGCCATCAGCTCATTGGCCTTTTTCGTCGCGGCATAGAGGCTGATGGGGTGGTCGACGCTGTGGTGCTCCGAGAACGGCATCAGCGTGTTGCCACCGTAGACGCTGGAGCTGGACGCATAGGCCAGGTGCTGCACACCGCCGTGGCGACAGCCTTCCAGGATGTTGGTGAAGCCAACGATGTTGCTGTCGATGTAGGCGTGGGGGTTTTCGATTGAGTAGCGCACGCCGGCCTGCGCCGCCAGGTGCACCACGCGTTCGAAGCGCTCATCGGCAAACAGCTTGGCCATGCCGGCGCGGTCGGCCACATCCATTTGCACGAAGCTGAAG
>NZ_JBFUMO010000136.1:0-12007 GCF_054049355.1 Roseateles sp. P5_E11
TGATGCAAGTGCACGCGGCCAAGTTGTTGGGCCGCGTGGAGACACAAGCCCTGGTGGAACACCTCACCAAGCAGGCGCCGCAATTGATCGAAGACGTGATTCCCAAGATGGTCAGCATCGCCACACTGCAACGCGTTCTCCAGCTGCTGCTGGAGGAGGGCGTGCACGTCCGCGACATGCGCTCCATCGTCGAATGCCTGGCCGAGCATGCCGCCGCCGTCACCGATCCGGTCGAGCTGGCTCGCCGCATCCGTACCCATATCGCGCCGGCCATCGTGCAGCAGATCTACGGCTCCACCAAGGAGCTGGACGTCATCGCGCTCGAGCCCGAGCTGGAGCGCCTCGTCACCCAGGCCCTCAATTCGCCGCACGGCGCAGCGCTCGACCCGGGCGTGGCCGACACGCTGGCGCGCAGCGCCGCCGAGAACGCCCAGAAGCAGGAAGACCGCGGCGTGCCCGCCACGTTGCTGGTCCCCGACCTGATCCGCGCGCCCATGGCGCGCCTGCTCAGGCGCGCCGCGCCCCGCCTCAAGGTGCTCGGCCACAGCGAGATTCCTGAGACCCACACCATCCGCATCGGCTCCATCATCGGAGGCACAGCATGAACGTCCGCAAATTCACCGCTCGCACATCCCGCGAGGCGCTCGCGCTCGTCAAGCAGGCGTTCGGCGCCGACGCCGTCGTGCTGTCCAACAAGACCGTGCCAGAAGGCGTCGAGGTGCTGGCGATGGCGCCGGAAGGCATGGGGCAGATCGAGCAGATAGCCCACAGTGCGCCGCGCAGCCAGACCCGCCCGCAGGTGCCGCCGCCCACCGTGCAACCGCAGGCGCCTGCCGCCCGTGCCAATTTCGCCGACCGCTCCCGCATGGAGCCCAGCTTCGGCAGCCCCGAGGTGAGTGGCGACGTCGAGCAACTCGCCATGAGCACGCTGAGCTTCCAGGACTATGTGCGCGAGCGCGTGCTGCGCCGCCGCCAGGCCGAGATCAGCGGCCAGCTCGATCCCATCGCACCGGCACCTCGGATCGCACCTCCGCCGACTCAGCCCGCCGCCAGCTCGCTGGACGCCGCCCGCCAGCAGCGCGACCGCCGCGCCGCGGAGGCGATGGCCGCGCTGACGCCCAAGCGCGCCGTGCCGCCGCCCACGGCACCCCAGGCCCGCCCCGCGCCGCCGGTGCTGCGCGACGAGATCCGTATTCCCGCTCCGAACGCGCAGCGTGCCGTGCCGAAGCTGAGCGACATCGGCGCCGTGGAGCCCATGCCCCTGCCCGGCCAGCCCAATGCCAGCCAGCGCAACCAGATGGACATGGCCTCCGAGCTGCGCCAGATGCGCGGCCTGATCGAAGAGCGTTTTTCGTCGCTGGCCTTCATGGAAAAGCTGCAGCGCCAACCCGTGCAGGCTCGTTTGACGCAAAAGCTGCTGGAACTGGGCTTCAGCCCGGCCCTGGTGCGCAAGCTGGCCGAGAGCTGCCCATCCGACTTCAAGCCCGGCTCGCCCGCCGAGCCGGCCGACGAGACCGCCTGGGCCGCCCATGTGCTGTCGCGCAACCTGCAGACCGATGAGGCCGCGCCGGCCATCGAGGACCGGGGCGGCGTGTTCGCACTGATCGGTTCCACCGGTGTCGGCAAGACGACGACGACCGCCAAGCTGGCCGCCCACTTCGCCACCAAGTTCGGTGCCAGCCAGCTCGGCCTCATCACGCTGGACGCCTACCGCATCGGCGCTCACGAACAGCTGCGCGCCTACGGCCGCATCCTCGGTGTGCCCGTGCACACCGCGCATGACCGCGCCTCGCTGGACGACCTGCTGGACCTGCTGTCCAGCAAGAAGCTGGTGCTGATCGACACCGCCGGTATGGCCCAGCGCGACAGCCGCACCCAGGAGCTGCTGGAGATGCTGGCCCACCCCAGCATCAAGAAGCTGCTCGTCATCAATGCCGCCCAGCAGGGTGAAACCATTGAAGACGTCGTCAACGCCTGGAAGGGCGCTGCCTGCGAAGGCGTCGTGCTCAGCAAGATCGACGAAGCCGTCAAGCTCGCTCCGGCCCTGGACACCCTGATCCGCCACAAGCTCAAGGTGCTGGGCGTGGCCAACGGCCAGCGCGTGCCCGAAGACTGGCACCGCCTGCCCAGCGTCGGCCTGGTGCAGCGTGCCCTGAAGGGCGCCGCCTCTGGTGCCTGGCGCATGGACAACACCGACGTCAACCTCATCTTCGCCGGCGGCCCGCTGACCGACGCTGGCCTCAGGGCCGTTCACTGAGGATGACAATGCCACTCGACCAAGCCCATGGGCTGCGGCGGCTTTTCGCGGCCTCCAAGACCCGCTTCGTGCCGGTTGTCAGCAATCCGCGCGTCATGGGGGCCGGCGTGCTGCTGGAAGGCCTGTGCGCGGCCTTTGCCGAGCTGAACCTGAACACCCTGGTCGTCGACGCCGGTGAACACTCGGCCAAGCCCTCGGAGCTGGCCAGCGTCGACCTGTCCAACTGCATCGAGCGCCTGTCGCCCAAGGTGTCCTACCTTGCCGCGCGCGGGCTGCCGCTGCGCCACATCAATGCCCATGGTTCGGCGGCTTCCTTTCTGGAGGCCGTGGCCGACGCCGCACCCGACGCCGACGTCATCCTGCTGCACGCCCCGGCGGCGGAACTCGCCCGCATCGTGGCCCTGCGCGAGGTGCGTCCGTTGCTGCTGGCTGATACCGAGCCCGCCAGCGTCACGGAAGCCTACGCAGGCATGAAATGGCTCACACAACGGGCGGGGCTGATGGTCTACAGTCTGCTGATGGCCTGCCACCCTCAACTGCGCGTGGCCACCCGCATCGCGCAACAGCTTCATTCCTGCGCCGACGGCTTCCTCGGCGCGGTGCTGCGCGATTGGGCCTGCCTGGACCCAAGAGCCTCCCAGCACGCACCACTCACGCCTGAACTGCGCCATCTCGCCCGCGAGCTGCTGCTTGCAGCTCCCCCGGGAGCGGCCGTTGACGCCGCCTCCGACGCGACTCCGCTGCGCCCGGCGCGCAAGGCGTCTTCCCCGTTCATCGCTGCGCATTGATCTCGCCGGAGACCAAACATGATGCCCCCACGCTCACTGCGTTCGCTGCCCCCCGCGGGGGCGCTTCAGCCCCTTCGGGCGGCCGTGCGGAGCTGAACATGTACACACCCAAAGGCCGCCTCGACAACAGCACGCTGATCAAGCAGTACAGCCCGCTGGTCCGACGCCTGGCGCACCAGATGATTGCCAAGCTGCCGGCCAATGTGGAGGTGGATGACCTGATCCAGGTCGGGCTGATCGGCCTGACCGATGCGCTGTCGCGCTTCGACGCCGAGCAGGGCGTGCAGTTCGAGACCTTCGCCACTCAGCGCATCCGCGGCGCCATGCTCGACGAGTTGCGCGGCGGCGACTGGATGAGCCGCGGCACGCGCCGCCAGCAGCGTGAGATCGAAGTCGCGGTGCACAAGGTCGAGCAACGCCTGGGCCGCGCGCCGCGCGAGGACGAGATCGCCGCCGAGATGGGCCTGCCGCTGGCTGAGTACCAGGAACTGCTTGGCAAGGTGCGAGGCACCCAACTGGTCTATCTGGAAGACATGTCGGGCGCCGACGGTGACAACGACTACCTCGACCGCCATGTGGCCGATGAGGGTGCCAACCCCGTCGCCCAGCTGCAGGACCACCGCATGCGCGAGGCGCTGGTGGCCGCCATCAAGAACCTGCCCGAACGCGAGCAGTTCGTCATGAGCATGTACTACGAGCACGACATGAATCTCAAGGAGATTGCGGCCGTGCTCAAGGTCACGGAGTCCCGCGTGTGCCAGTTGCACAGTCAGTCGATTGCAAGGTTGCGCGTTAAGCTGCGTGACTGGTAATTTACGGGGCCACTTCTTGCCGAGCCCCGGCCAATAAGCGGGGACAAATGCATGTTCAAGTGGCCCAAGGGCGGAGGTTCTTCCCCCGCCATCACTCGGGATGAGCCCGTCCGGCGAGATGACAGTGCGGCGTTGAATGTCGTCAAGCGGCTGGCCCGCTCGATTTCCACGGTCGGCAAGGATGCCGCGGAAGTGCGCGGTGCCCTGGAAGATACCCAGCGCATCGTCCAGGCCCAGAGCCAGGCCATGCAGGCCCTGGCTCAGCAGCTCAACCAGATTGGTCAGGCGCAGACCGCCATCACCACCGCCACCGCCCAGAGCGCCGCCGCAGTGCAGCGGGCCCGCGGCGCGCTCGGCGTCGTCGGTGGCGAGGTCGTTGGCATGGCGTCCACGCTGGCCCAGGTGTCGGGCGCCGCGGCCGAGATCACCAAGATTTCCCTGCAAACCCGCCTGGTCGCCTTCAACGCCGCCGTCGAAGCCAAGCACGCGGGCGATGCCGGGCGAGGTTTCGCTGTCGTTGCCGAGGCCGTCAAGGCCCTGGCCGGCCAGGTCGAGGCCTCGTCCAAGGCCATCGTCAGCGCCATCGCCAGCCTGCAGGAGCGCATCGATCGCTTCAGCGCCGAGCTGACCGAGAACCCGGCCAAGCCCAGCCAGATCCACGCCGCCTTCCACGAGGTCGAGCAGGACGTGCAGCGCATCTCCGCGTCGGCCGGCGAGAGCAGCCAGCAGATGAGCCTGCTCAACGAACGCGCCCATGAGCTGGAGCGCGAGGTGTCCCAGGCCTCGCACGGCCTCAAGGTGGCCTTCGACGGCAGCGACCGCTTCCTGCGCATGTCCGAGGAGCTCGTCGAGCAGATCGCCGAGAGCGGCGTCGAGGTCGACGACATGCCTTTCATCCGCACCGCCCAGCAGGCCGCCGCGGAGATCGGTGCCCTGCTCGAAGAGGCGCTACGCGGTGGCCAGATCAGTCAGGCCGATCTGTTCGACGACAAATATCGCCCGATCGAAGGCACGGCGCCGCAGCAGCACGCGACGCGCTTCTGCCAGCTGACGGATCGCCTCTTCCCCGCCGTGCAGGAGAAGATGCTGGCCTTCAGCGACAAGGTGGTGTTCTGCATCGCGGCCGACCGCAACGGCTATATCGCGACGCACAACCGCAAGTACTGCCAGCCGCAGCGCCCGGGCGACACGGTCTGGAACACGGCCAACAGCCGCTACCGCCGCATCTTCAACGACCGCACGGGCCTGGCCTCGGCACGCAACACGCGGCCCTTCCTGCTGCAGACCTATCGGCGCGACATGGGCGGTGGCCGCTTCGTCATCCTGAAGGAGGCCGCGGCGCCCATCATCGTCGCCGGCAAGCACTGGGGCGGACTCCGCCTGGCTTTCAATTTCTGATCGGCAGCTACTGCACGGTGACGAAGAAGCTCGTGGCATCCTGCCCGGGCGCCACGGTCGCCCCATTGCTGCTGATCGAGCTGAACGCACCGCTGAGGCCGCCGGCGGCCTGGATCAGCACGAGCTTCTGCCCCCGGGCGTAGCTGCCGCTGAAGTTCAGCACCAGGCTGCCACCGAGCATGGCAGGCCCGGCAACGCTGACATGGTCGTGGGTGACGCCAGGTGCGGTGYCGGCGATAGAGAGCGTGAGCTGGCCGGTCGCGCCCTGCCGGAAGCTACCCCCCAGCGCCAATTCATGTTGGCCGCTGGCCAGCCCCAGGGCCGCGTTGTTGACGACGTCGCCCGTGCCCATCGCATTGGCGCTGCCGGCCCAGGTGGTGCCCCCATTGAGCAGCGTGGCACCTCTGTAGCTGTTGTTCTGCAGCGTGAGCGCAGCAGCGCCGTTGTGAGCGAGGCTGCCGCTGCCGCTGATGTTGGACAGCGTGATCGCGGTCGTGGTGTTCTGGACGACGAGCTGGCCGTCGTTGACGATGGCATTGCTCGCCACGCCATTGGGCGACTCGGCCGTCAGCAGGCTGGCGTCACCGCTGTAGGTGGCCTGCAGGAAGGTCGATTTGCCCTTGCTCGCATTGACGGTGATGTAGTTCAGCGGCACGGGCGTTCCTGTGCCCAGGCGCAGGATGGCGTTGGCGCCGATGGTCGTGGTGCCGTTGTAGTTCTGCGGTTGGGCGAAGGTCACGTCGTTGCCCGGCGTCGGCATGACCTTGACGTTGCCCGTACCGACCGCGCCATCCCGGTGCGGGCCGCCCCCGCCGCCGGTGATGCCCACGTGCAGAGTCACCGGTCCGTTGTAGTTGAAGGCCAGCGTGCCGCTGCGCAGGTTGATGTAGGCGTTCTTCTTGCCAAGCGTCGGGTAGGGGTCGGCCGGCGACGGCGCCGACGGCAGAAAGAAGTTGGCGTGTGTGCCGTCGCCCCATTGGACGACGCCGGCGCCGCGCTCGATGTTGATGCCGCGGTAGCTGCCGTCGTTGCCGTTGACGTCGTTCGCGCCGCCGCGGTAGATGACCTTGGCGAAATTCAAGCTGAGGTCGCTCAGGCCCGGGTTGACCAGGTTGGGATGGTTGTGCGGGCTGTTGTCGGTGTGGCTGTAGACGCCCGACATGACGATGGTCGACGGGCCGATGGCGTGGAAGTTGATGTCGTTCCCGTAGGCCGCTTCATAGATGTTCTGCGTCACCGTGACGACGCTGCCTGGCGGGCTCCAGACCAGCCATGAGCCTTCGTTGAGGACCGCCTTGGCATTGGCCAGCGATGCAGCGACATGGTTGCTGCCGAAATCCTGCCCGACGGTAAGAGCGAGCACACCCGAGTAGGTATTGACGCCACCCGATGAGTTGCCGCCCCAGACGTCCGGGGCCTGGACGATGCTGCCGCTGCCACTGATCTGGCCCAGCAGCACGAACTGCGCACTGCTGAGGATGATCGTGCCGTTGTTCAGGATGTTGTTGAGGTTGATCTCCCGGTTGATCAGGCTCGCCTCATTCTTGCTGTCGGACGTCGCGATGATGTTGGGCGAGCTGTCGGCACTGGTGYTTGTGCCGATCTGGAGCGTGGCGCCGGGATCGATGGTCAGCACCGGCGGGTTCAAGCCGGTGCGAGTCAGCGCATAGCCTGCGCCGGGATAGATTGTCTTTTTGACGACCTGGACTTGCTGGGCCGTCGGTAGCGTGAACGTGCTGGTGCGCGTGATGGTCAGCGTGCCCGTGCCGGCGGCGGGCATGAGGCGCAGCGTGCCCTGTCCGCTGATGACGCCGGAATAAGTCGTCGTGCCCGCGGGCAGCTTGATGACGGCGGTACCGTCCAGTGTGATGTCACTATTGGCGAGGACGTCCGCCGTGATGTCCCTGGCAGCCTGGACCGCCAGAGCGGAGGCGTCCGGTGTCGCGCTCGTGCTGGTGGCGTCTCCACCGCCGCCACAGGCCGTCGTGAGGACGGCGCAGCCGGCCAATAAAATTCCGCGCCGGCTGGCGCCAGTAAAGGTCGAACGCAAGGAGGCTCCTGCTGGATGATCTGCGAGCGCCGGTTGCCGCGCCCGCGCGCATCATGCCGGCGAGCCCGCTCCCGGCCGGAGTGCCAATTGCAACTTTCCGTTCACCCCAGGGGAACTGCGTCAAAGTTGGCGTGCAGCCTGCTTTGGGACGCGCCCGTGCAAATCACTCCGCGATACACGCCCGGTTCTTGCCGGTGTGCTTGGCTTCGTACAGGGCCACGTCGGCGCGGTCCAGCGCGGCTTCCAGCGTCTCGCCGGGGCGGTAGAGCGTGACGCCGGCCGAGAAGGTCACGAAGACGTCCTTGCCCTCGTGGTTGAACAGCGCACTGGACAACGAGCGCTGCAGGCGCACGAGCACCTGCTGGGCCTCGTCCAGCGGCGTGTTGGGCAGCATCAGCACGAACTCCTCGCCGCCGTAGCGCGCCACCATGTCACCGGGCCGCAGCGAGGCTTGCGTGCGCTCGGCCAGCGACTTCAGCGCGATGTCGCCGGCGTGGTGGCCGAGGCTGTCGTTGAGCTTCTTGAAGTTGTCGATGTCCAGCAAAGCCAGGGCCACGCGAGTTGACTCCCGCTCGGCCTTGGCCTGCTCGATGCCGAAGGCCTGGATGAGGCCGCGGCGGTTGGCTACTTGCGTGAGCTGGTCGGTGTGGACTTCGTTGGACAGCCGGCGCAGCTCGCCCTCCAGCTCGTCGACGCGCTGGTTCAGCGCGGCCGCGCGGTCGTGCTCGAGGGTCAGGCGCGCTTGAGTCTGGGACACCAGGCTCTGCACGCTGCGGCTCTCCTCGACCATCTCACGCACGGTGCCAGTCAGGCTTTCCAGCGAATCGGCCTGCTCGATGGCCTCGGCATAGCGGCCGACGCTGGTCTGGAAGCGGTCGGTGTGCTGGCCCAGCTCGCCGAGTTCGGCCAGCATGCGCTGGATGAGGCCCTTCAGGGAATCTCGCGCCTTGGAGCGTTCCTCGCGCAGCGCGCGCTGGCGCTCGCGTGTGCCCGACAGCAGTTCGGACACGGTGCGCACGCCGCGGCCCGACAGGCCTTGGGCGAGTGCGTTGCTCATCGCCTCGGCCTGGCCCCGGGCCCAGGAATCGTCCTCGGCCAGATCGACGAGACTGCCGCTCAGCTCGCGGCACAGGCCGCCGAGTTCATCAAAGAGATGGCGGCGGTGGTCCAGCAGATGCCGGGCGCGCAGGCACAGCGCGGCCATCTGCGTGGCGCGGTCGGGGCTGGCGCCATGGGACTTCAATTCGGCCTGGGCGGCGTCGAGCTCGCGCATCAAGGCGTCGGCAGGCGTCGCCTCGGTCTGCGGCGAGCGCAGCGCATGGCGCACCGTGCCGTTCAGTTCGCTGCTGACGTCGGCCCAGTGGGGGCTGGTGTCAACAACCGGCGGCGTCGTGTCGCGCAGGCCGGTGCGGCTGAGTTCACCAAAGCCGGTGCTCTCGCGAAAACGGGACGTTTCGCCAAAGCCCGTCTCGGCAAATGTGCTCTCGGAGAAGAACTGGCTGGGTGTGCCGCCGTCCTCATCCGTCTCCACGCCGCTGCCGTCGCCGTCCTTGTCCCAGCTTGCCACCAGTTGGCCCAGGCGCTTGACGAGCTTGCCGCTGTCGTTGCGGCCCAGCTCCAGCACGCGGCTGATGCCGTCCTTCTTGCGCGCCAGCGTCCAGTGCTTGCCGCCGCGCTCCAGGCCGCGCAACAGGCGCTCGATGGCCTGGGCCAGGGCCTCGGCCTGGGCCGCGGGGCCGGCCACGTCGAGCAGCTTGTCGACCTGGCGTTGCAGTTCGTCGAGCTTTTGTTCACGCAAGGCGGTCTGCAGCTCCTGGCGCGTGCTGCCCGAGGGCAGGGCCAGGCTGATCAGCTTGGACATCAGCTGCTGGAGGCGCTCGGAGACGGCGCTGGTGGCGCCACTGGCGGCCTGCGCCGGCTCGCCACCGCTTTCGATAGCGTAGGCACGGGCGTAGTTCTCGGGCGTGGGTTCCAGCCGGGCCTGGGCGAGGCGCTGCAGCGCGGCCTTGGCCAGTWGGGCCGGAGGCAGTTGCGAACGCATTAACGTTGCCCGCGAGACGTCACGTCGTTGTTGCCGTCGGCCTGCGTGATCCAGGGCGCCTTGCGTGGCAGCACGGTCTGGGCGATCCAGCGCTCCAGCTCATCGGGCGGCAGCGCCTTGCTGAACAGGAAGCCTTGCATCAGCGAGCAGCCCAGGCGGTGCAGCACTTCCATCTGGCGCAGCGTCTCGACACCCTCGGCAATGACGCGCAAGCCCAGGGCCCGCGCCAACGCAATGATGGCCGTGACGACGGCCGAGCTTTGCGGCGTGATGCCGAGGTCGCGCACGAAGGTGCGGTCGATCTTCACTTCCGAGATCGGCAGCGTCGTCAGGTAGGCGAGGGACGAATAGCCGGTGCCGAAGTCGTCGATGGAGATCTCCACACCCACTTCGTTCAGGCGATGCAGAGACGGGATGACGTTCTGCAGGTCCTTCATCAGGTTGTTCTCGGTGATCTCGAGCTGGATCGACCGGTGCGGCACGCCATAGGCGCTGACGCATTGGTGGATGTGCTCGACGAGATCGGTACGCTCGAACAGCCGGCTGGGCAGGTTGACGGCGATGGAATCGCTGAAGCCGAACTGCAGTGACCACAGCTTGGCCTGGCGGGCCGCTTCCTTCAGGGCCCATTCGGACAGCGGCACGATGAGGCCAGTCTCTTCGGCCAGCGGGATGAAATCGGCCGGCGGCACCAGCACATTGCCACGCTGCCAGCGCATCAGCGCCTCGGCGCCCACCATGCGGGCGGCGCGCACGTCGATCTTGGGCTGGTAGTGCAGCACGATCTCATTGCGCTCCAGCGCCTTGTGCAGGGCGCTTTCCAGCTCCAGCTTCTGCTTGCCGTGGCCGGCCAGCTGCGGCGAATAGACGGCCGAGGCATTGCGGCCCTGGCTCTTGACCGCGTACATCGCCACGTCGGAATTGCGCAGCAGGTCGGCCATGGTCTGGCCGTCGCGCGGGTACAGCGCAATGCCGACGCTGGCCGTGACGAAGCACTCCTGGCCGCCGACGAAGATGGGCTCGCGCAGGGCGTCCAGCACGCGCTGGGCGACCCGTTCGGCATCGCGTTCGTCGGCCACCTCGGGCAGCAGGGCGACAAACTCGTCACCGCCCAGGCGGCCCACGGCTTCCAGGCCGCGATGGCTGCGRTTGCCCAGGCCGTCGAGCACGCCTTCCAGAATCTGGTCGGAATGGCGCACGCAACTGCGCAGGCGACGGCCGACCTCGACGAGGAGCTCGTCGCCGGCGGCGTGGCCCAGGGTGTCGTTGATGACCTTGAAGCGGTCCAGGTCGATCAGCAGCAGGCCAACCTCGTGGCCGCCGCGGCGCGCACTCTCGATGGCGCGCTCGACACGGTAGATCAGCTGGCGGCGGTTCGGCAGGCCGGTCAGCGCGTCGAAGTGGGCCAGCTGGCGGATGCGGTCCTCGGCCTGGCGGCGGTCGGTCACGTCCTGCAGGATGCCGGTGTAGCCGTTGACGCCGCCCTGCTCATTGAATTCCGGCTCGGCCTCGATGTGGACGACGCGCTGGCGGCCATCGGGCAGGGTCAGTGGCAGGTCGGTGACCAGCACCGAGGTGTGGGCGATGACGTCGCGCAGCAGGCGCAGGAAGACATGGCGGTCGTCCGCCGGCACCATGCGCATGACGCCGATGAAGTCCAGCCGGTCCTGTGGGCCGCGGCCGAAGACGCGCAGGCCCTCGGCGGAAATGGCAAAGCTGGCGGCCGTGTCGCGCCACCATTCGAAGCTGCCCATGCGGGCCAGATCCTGGGCGCGCGCCAGCTTGGCCTTGCTGCGCTCCAGCTCAAGCCGGGTGCGCGAGCTGCGCAGCAGATAGCGCAGCCGGCCGTCGAGCAGGCTCCATTGCGGCGACTTGACGAAGAAGTCGGTCGCGCCGGCCTGGTAGGCGCGGTTGATGGAGGCTTCATCGTCCAGGCCGGTCAGCATCAGCACGGGCAGGGATTCGAAGCCGGGTGTGGCGCGCAGCAGCGAGCAGGTTTCGAAGCCGTCGAGCTCGGGCATCAGCGCGTCCAGCACGACGACGTCGGGCGTGCGCGTGGACAGCAGGCCCAGGGCCTCGCTGCCACTGGGCGCTTCGGTGACTTCAAAGCCGCGCTCGCGCAGCGCGGCGGCGGTCAACAGCAGATTGACCTCGTCATYGTCCACCAGCAGCACGCGCGGGCGCGGCGGGAGGTCGTCGAGGGCTTGACCGGTAGGCAGCATGCTTCTCTTAGAGCAGCGCGGCCAACGCCGCGCGTACCTGTTGGATGTCTTGGAGCATAGCGTCCAACTGCTCGGAAAGGCCGTCCACGCGGCCATCGCGCACCATGGTTTCGATGTYGGCGCAGCGCGCAGACAGTGCCATGGCGCCCAGGCTCGCCGACGAGGATTTCAGCGTGTGGCTGACATGGCGCACGACGGCGAGGTCAGGTGTAGCGCCTTCACGGGCGCGGGCGAGGTCGGGCAGCAAACGGTCCAGTGAGTTGGAGAACGCCGCCACGACGCGTTCCAGCAGCTTGTTGCCGCCGCTCGGGTCGAGTTCCCGCAGGCGACGAATCGCCTCGGGATCGAGCAGGGCTGCGGGCTGTGAGGCGGTCATGGACTGGTCTGCGGGTCAGGGACTCGGCACGCCTAAATGTATCTCGGGTGGGAGGGGGGCCAA